>DWXM01000073.1 GCA_019119225.1 Candidatus Nosocomiicoccus stercorigallinarum | reverse complement strand
GCCGCGTTATTTGTTGTTTTATATCATTATACATTTCACTACGGTAGACGTTTTGGTCACTTAAGTAGTGATTACAACACAGAAATATTTAGTTATGGACACTACGGTGTACAACTCTTTTTTATCATTAGTGGGTTTGTCATTTTTATGTCCGTTCGACGTGGAAGGTCTGCTGGGGACTTTTTAATTAAACGCGTGTTTCGTTTATATCCAGCATATATCGCGTCAATTGTGATAACTTTTATAGTGTTAAATTCTAGCGCGATTGATATACAGAGAACGATTCCAGAAATGATTTTAAACATGACGATGTTCCAAGAGTTTTTTGGGATTAGAAATATCGACGGTTCATACTGGTCTTTACGCGTTGAATTAACGTTTTACCTCGTGATGGGCGTCGTCATGTTACTCGACAAAACAAAAGTTATGCACGTTGTAGTGCTAATGCTTATTGTCGGAATGATCGTTCAAGTTCAAAGTTTAATTGCACCGAACGACATGATTCAGTGGGTGGAAAGATTCTCAACAGCCAATTACATTCAAATGTTTGTCATTGGGATAATGCTTCATGAAATTTGGAGCAATGGTTTACATCGTAAATATGTCGGAGTGATTGCTCTTTCAGTTCTCTATGACTTTATCTTTGAAGGTGTAACAAATGGATTATTTACATTAACGTTTATTGGAATTTTCGCTTTAATTTTAAGAGATAAGCTAAAATTTTTAAATAATAAAGTACTTCTTTACCTCGGAAGTATTTCTTATCCATTATATTTAATTCACCAAAATATCGGATACGCACTAATCCACGTCATGGAAGATTACGGATTAACACATGAAATATGGATTATCGTACCGACATTTGTATCGATATTACTCGCGCATTCAATTTTATATGTTGTCGAAAAGCCATCTCAAAACTTTTTATTTAAACAATATAAAGTAATTAGAGACGGTATAAATAAAAACGTCTCTAGTATTCGCTAAATATATTGAGTACAATAGTATATCAATATAAAGGATGGTGATACGATGTCTACAGACAAAAGGGTACTTGGACTGATTTCAGTCATTCTCGGCGCGAGTCTTTGGGGAATTGGGGGCACTGCAACAGACTGGCTATTTAGAAATACCCCAGTCAACGTCGACTGGTACGTGACCGCGCGCCTTTTAATTAGTGGTTTAATACTCGTGTCAGTATTTTTACTTTTATTTAAAAAGAAATCAACAACCGTGTGGGATCGTTATTTAGTGACGCGGTTTGTCATTTACAGCATTTTCGGGATGACACTTGTTCAATACTCATTTACTGCAACGATTGGTTACGGAAATGCTGCAATCGCAACAGTATTACAGTGTACCGGCCCAATCTATATTATTTTATATTACGTATTTAGAAAGTATATACAATTTACGTATAAAGAAGCGCTCGTTATTTTATTTATGATTGTTGGAGTAATTTTAATTGCAACAAACGGCAACTTATCACAACTCATCGTATCACCACTTGCGTTATTTTGGGGTATTTTATCTGGCATGGCGCTTGCATACTATACAGTGCACGCTGCGTATCTACTCGTTAGAATGCACCCGCTAGAACTCGTCGGCGGATCGATGCTTGTTGGTGGAATACTGTTAAACTTTAAAACACCAATATGGACGTTAGACTTTAACTACAACTGGTCAGCGTTAGAAACTAGCGTATTATTATTCTCGATTATAATCGGAACAACGCTCGCATTTCTACTATACATCGGGAGTTTAAAATATATAACATCACAAGAAGCAGGTATATTAGGACTACTTGAACCAGTCATGGCCGTATTAACGACCGTAATCGTTCTCGGGGACGTATTAGAATTGTTTCAAATCCTCGGCATCACGCTTATATTAGGGATTACAATATTCAACACAATATCATCAAAAAAAGAAGCGAAAGCCTGAAAATGTGTAAGACGGCCGTCGCTTCTTTTTTATTTAACATTTTTTGACTGATTTTGTTAATTATTTTGATTTAATTAACAGAATTCAGTTTTTTTATCGTATTTTGTTAGATAAAAATATATATTTAACGAATTTCTAGAATTCTATTGTGATTTTGTTAATTAAAAATATATATTTAACGAATTCGAATTATTTTTGTTAATTAAACGATAAAACACCCGGACTCAATTTTACAATATGTGACTCTAAAGCGTCTCGATACAAATTTTAACTGCTCGAGTTAAGTCATCGATAGACATACTTGGTAAACTCTCATTCTCAATAGCAAGCTCATGTGAAGCTGGAATATGTATGAATCCTGCTTTAAATTTCTCCTCTAAACCTGCTGCATTTAAAGCAACATACATCATGTTGTTACAAAGATATGTACCTGCAGTGTTTGAGATCTTCGCTGGTAAAAATTCAGCATTTAGATTGTCGACCATTTTACGAATCGGTAGTGTTGAAAATATACCATCTGGTCCGTCTTCAATAATTGGTAAATCTACTGGGGCAAAGCCTGAATTGTCTTCTCTTCCGTCTTTTAAGTTAATTGCGATACGCTCAGGTGTGATTCTAGATCTTCCAGCAGCAAGTCCAAGCATAATAACAACGTCTGGTTCTCTTTCTTTAATTTCTCTTAATAACTCTTTTTCTGATTCGTTAAAATCTACGGGTAAAATATGTCCTTCGACGTTATAGTCGTTAATTGTTTGACCGTTTAAAGATTTCACCACTTCTTCTGTCGGGTTAGTTTTGTGATTTAGAAATGGAACAAACCCTGTTAATAATAATTTCATATCTTTCACCTCTTGTTTACTCACATTGTAGTGCAATTTTTAAAATTATGAAATCATTAAGACAGAGTTTGTTATAACAAAATATTATTTTAAACACCTCAATTACTAAATCGCTACCAAAATAATATAAAATGATAAATTCTAATGTTTAAGATTCGTCGTATTCTCATTTAAGTTCAGGAAAATGTTGATACCGAAGAGGATAATTGCGAGTAAGAACATCGGTCCACCAATAAATGTAAAAATATGTGCAACACCTGGATCGATTTGAACGTAAAATGTACTAAACAAGAACATCGGAACACCGATATGATATAACCAAAATGTCGCTTTACCAAGACCATTTTGTGCTAAATGCGGATAGATTGATAAAACTGCACCAATTCCAAGCGTAGTTAACCAACCAACAACGTTCACGTGCGCGTGACCAGCAGCCCAGTTAAGTTGCAAAGTATAAGACATGAATAGTCCGACTGAGATGCCAAAGACGAGGTAAAGTACTGCAAGTTTAAGCCATGTTTGACCCATTTAAAATACCCCCTTTATATTGTATAGTTTTAGATTATCATTAAATTTGTATATCGGTCAATTAATTGTAAAATAATCATACTTTCGTATTATATAACTGATGGATACAATAAAAAAAGCCATCGCACAGTGTGCGACGGCTTACACTTAATATTAACCGATTGAACCTTCCATTTCGTAACTGATTAGGCGGTTCATTTCGACTGCATATTCCATTGGAAGTTCTTTTGTGAATGGTTCGATGAAGCCCATTACGATCATTTCTGTCGCTTCGATTTCACCGATACCTCTACTCATCAGATAGAATAATTGTTCTTCTGATACTTTAGATACACGTGCTTCGTGCTCTAGAGAAATGTTGTTGTTGTAGACTTCGTTATATGGAATTGTATCTGAAGTCGATTTCTTATCCATAATTAACGTGTCACATTCGATTGTAGATTTTGCGTTATCTGCTCTACGTCCGAAGTGTACAAGTCCACGGTACGTAACTTTACCACCATGTTGTGCGATTGATTTCGACACAATTGACGATGAAGTATTCGGTGCTAAGTGTAACATCTTAGAACCTGCGTCTTGAAGTTGTCCTTCACCTGCAAGTGCGATTGACATTGTCATACCTCTTGCACCTTCACCTTTAAGGTAAATTGCAGGGTATTTCATTGTAATCTTAGAACCGATGTTACCATCTACCCATTCCATCGTTGCATTTTCTTCAGCGAATGTACGTTTAGTTACTAAGTTGTAAACGTTGTTTGCCCAGTTTTGAATTGTTGTATAACGGCAGTATGCGTTTGGTTTAACGATAATTTCAACAACTGCTGCGTGTAACGAGTTCGTTGTATAAACTGGTGCAGTACAACCTTCAACATAGTGTAACCATGATCCTTCGTCACAAATAATTAGTGTACGCTCAAACTGTCCCATATTTTCTGAGTTAATACGGAAGTATGCTTGTAGCGGGTTATCTAATTTAACGTGAGGTGGTACATAGATGAATGATCCACCTGACCAAACTGCTGAGTTAAGTGCAGCAAATTTGTTGTCTGATGGTGGTACTACTGTTGCGAAGTACTCTTTAAATAACTCTTCGTTTTCTCTAAGTGCTGCATCTGTATCTTTGAATACAACACCTTTTTCTTCAAGTTCTTTTTCCATGTTGTGATAAACAACTTCTGATTCATACTGTGCAGATACACCTGCTAAGTATTTCTGCTCAGCTTCAGGGATACCTAAACGGTCGAATGTACGTTTAATTTCATCAGGTACTTCATCCCATGAACGTTCTGAACGTTCTGATGGTTTAACGTAATAACGAATTTCGTCGAAGTTAAGTTCTGATAAGTCTCCACCCCAAGTTGGCATCGGCTTACTATAGAACTGCTCAAGTGATTTTAGACGGAAGTCTAGCATCCACTCTGGCTCTTCTTTCATTTTCGAAATCTCTCTAACAATTTCTTCAGTTAACCCGCGTTCTGAACGGAAAATCGAAACGTCGTCATCGCGGAAACCATATTTATATTCACCAATATCTGGCGCTTTTCTCATTGCCATAACTATTCACTCCTAATCGTATTCAGTGCGAATTTACTCTTCTTTAAATCCTTTTTCAAATGCTTTCCAAGATAAAGTCGCACACTTAATTCTCGCAGGGAATTGACTCACGCCGGATAAAGCTTCAATGTCACCCATATCATCAGTGATTGTATAGTCTTCTCCAAGCATCATTTTACTAAATTCATTTCCCATTTCTAATGCACGGTCTACAGTTTGACCTTTGACAGCTTCTGTCATCATCGATGCACTTGCCATTGAAATTGAGCACCCGTGCCCTTCAAAACGAACGTCATCAATAATGTTGTCTTTTACATCTAACATGAGGCGAATTTCGTCACCACATGTAGGATTGTTCATATCTATTGTAATCGTACCATTATCAAGTTCACCTTTGTTACGTGGGTGTTTGTAATGGTCCATAATTACTGAGCGGTATAGCTGTTCTAGGTTACTAAAATTCATATGAGAAAAACTCCTTCGTACGCTCTAAGCCGCGAATGAATGTATCTACTTCTTCTTTAGTATTGTAAATATAGAAACTTGCACGCGCTGTTGAATTTGTGTCTAACCATTTCATTAATGGTTGTGCACAGTGATGTCCAGCACGAACAGCAATACCATCTTGGTCGAGTGCTGTCGCTAAGTCATGCGGATGAACTCCGTCAAGGTTAAACGTAATTAAACCAGCACGTTCTTTTGGTCCATAAATAGTAATACCGTCAATTTTCTCCATTTGTTCGTAAGCATAATTTACAAGCTCTTGTTCATAGTCATGGATATTATCCATACCGACTTCTGTTAAGTAGTCAATTGCTTCACCGAGTCCAATTGCTTCAGCAATCATCGGTGTACCTGCTTCGAATTTAACCGGTAAGTCTGTCCATGTTGCATCTTCTTTATATACATAATCAATCATATCTCCACCGTATTCAATTGGTTCGAGATGATCTAAAATTTCTGCTTTACCATATAGTACACCGACACCTGTTGGTCCAAGCATCTTGTGTGAACTAAATGCATAGAAGTCAACGTCTAAATCTTGAACGTCTACTGTCATATGTGGTACAGCTTGAGCACCATCTACAACGATATATGCATCGTTATCATGGGCAATTTTAGCGATCGATTTAATATCATTAACTGTACCTAATACGTTAGATACATGGGCAATCGCTACGATTTTCGTCTTTTCTGACATTACACTCTCAACACTTTCAAGTTTAATTGTGCCGTCAGATTCTAGAGGAATAAACACAAGCTTCGCACCTTTACGCTTAGCAAGTTGTTGCCAAGGTACGATATTTGCATGGTGTTCCATTTCTGTTACGACGATTTCATCGCCTTCTTCAACAGCATAATCTCCAAGTGAACGTGCGACTAAGTTTAATGCTGCTGTTGTCCCACGTGTATAAATAATTTCTTCAAATCGTTTTGCATTGATGAACTTACGTACTTTCATACGTGCAGATTCATATGCATCAGTTGCAAGCGTACCGAGAGTATGAACCCCTCGGTGAACGTTTGCATTATATTTAAAGTAATATTCATTAGTTTTATCTACTACACGATCAGGTGTCAAACTTGTTGCTGATGTGTCTAGGTACGTGAGCGCATTCCCATTAACCTTTTCGTCAAGGACCTTAAAGTCTTGTCTAATTTTGTTAATGTCCAATGTGGATGCCTCCTAATTAGTTTAAGATTTTCTCTTCAATTACATCTACGAGTAAGTTTTTAACACTTTCAATCGGTAAGTTTACAACAACTGGTGTTAAGAAACCGTGAATGACTAAGCGTTCAGCTTCTTCACGTTTTAGACCTCTACTCATCAGATAGAAGAGTTGTAACTCATCCACGCGTCCTGCTGATGCTGCGTGTCCTGCTTCTACTTCATCTTCGTCGATTAATAGAATAGGGTTCGCGTCACCACGTGCTTTACCATCAAGCATTAACACACGTGATTCTTGTTGCGCATTTGAGAACGTTGCACCTTTTTTAATGTGTCCAATACCGTTAAATACGCTATTCGCATTTTCTTTCATTACACCGTGTTTTAAGATATTCCCGTAAGTGTTTTTACCATAGTGAATTACTTCAGTCGTAAAGTTTAACTTTTGGTGACCACGACCAACTGTTACAATTTTAACATCTGACTGTGAGTTGTCGCCGTTAAGGTTAGTTGTGTTGTCGTAAATCACGTTTGAGTCATTCATAAGTCCGAGTGCCCAGTCTATAACTGCGTCACGATCAGTATTCCCGCGACGTACAACGTATCCAGTAATATCTTTAGCTAAAAAGTCTACTGCACCGTAGTTAATTTTAGCGTTGTCTTTAGCAAGTACTTCACTTACAACGTTTAGTTGTGCTTTAGATGACTCTAGGTTTGTCACGTAGTTTTCAACATATGTGACTTCAGAACCTTCATCTGCAACTAATAATACGTGGTTAAATAGTGATGCTTTTTCGTCATCGTGGTATACGACAACTTGAATTGGTGCTTCAACTTTTACGTTTTTCGGTACGTAGATAAACACCCCACCATTTAACATCGCTTGGTGATATGCTGTGAGTTTGTTTTCATCAACTGATACACCATCAGTCATGAAGTACTTCTCAACTAATTCTTTATGATTTTCTGAAGCTGTAAATATATCTTCAACAATAACACCTTGAGACTTTAATGACTCTGAAAGCTGTACAAATGCTTTCGTGTTATTGTGTTGAACGTATAGGTTTTCTACACTTTCAGTTTCTACGACTTTTTTCACTGTTTCAGGTAAATCTGAAAGTGATTGGTAAGTTGAACTTTCAGTAAATGGTTGTTCAACTGTGAAAAAGTCCCAGTTATAAATACGTGTTTTGTCTGGTTTAATCATGTCTAAACGATCAATTAAATCTAGTGCTTCTTTTCTTTTTGTTGTAAAGAAGTCATTTACACCATTTTGTTGTGCGTCGTTTAAGACTTTTTCTTTATCTAAAACGAATTCGTTAGCCATTAGAGTTCCTCCTGATATTATTCTGCTGCGTCTACTGTTTCGTCTTCAATACCGAGTTCTTCTTTAATCCACTCATAACCTTCGTTTTCAAGGCGCACTGCTAATTCTTTTCCGCCTGATTTAACAATTCTACCTTGCATCATAACGTGTACGAAGTCTGGTTCGATGTAGTTAAGTAAACGTTGGTAGTGCGTGATGATTAATGAACCAAATTCTGGACCACGCAGTTCGTTAATACCATTCGAAACAACTTGTAAAGCGTCGATATCTAAACCTGAGTCGATTTCGTCTAAGATAGCGAATTTAGGTTCTAACATCATAAGTTGTAGAATTTCGTTACGTTTTTTCTCCCCACCAGAGAAACCTTCGTTTAAGTAACGTGTTGCCATGTCTGGATCCATATCTAAGAATTCCATGTTTTTATCTAATTTTTTGATAAATTGCATTAAGTTAATCTCGTCGCCTTCTTCACGACTTGAGTTAATTGCTGAACGTAAGAAATCTGAGTTTGTAACACCAGAAATTTCTGATGGGTACTGCATTGCTAGGAATAAACCAGCATGTGCACGCTCATCTACTTCCATTTCAAGCACGTTTTCACCATCAAGTAAAATCTCACCTTGAGTAACGTCATAAGATGGGTGACCCATAATTGCTTGAGAAAGTGTAGATTTACCTGTACCGTTTGGTCCCATTACAGCGTGAATCTCACCTTGTTTAAGTGTAAGGTTTAAACCTTTAAGTATTTCTTTTCCTTCAATTTCGACATGTAAGTCTTTGATTTCTAGAACAGATGTCATCCTAATAATCCTCCAGTTAGATTGAATTTATTTTCTCTTTAACAGTTTATAATAATTCTAAACTATAGTCAAAGTTTCACTAATGCGCGAATGTCTATATTGTACCTTATATATGCGTATATTTGAAGCATTACAACCTCGTTATAGATGATTCATCATATTGAGAATAAAAATCAAGTAAAAGATGAAAAAAGAGAATGATTGATAGGAGTTATTGATGCTGTATGGGATTTTTGCATGAGATGTGTGTTATTTTTCGATGAGTTGGGGAGGTTATCGCAAGTCTTAGTGTAACTATGCACTATCTCTTTGGTTAGCCGGCGTTTTATCGCTAGTCTTAGTGTAACTATGCACTATCTTTTTGGTTAACCGGCGTTTTATCGAAAGCCTTAGTGTAACTATACACTATCTCTTTGGATAACCTGCGTTTTATCAGAAGTCTTAGTGTAACTATGCACTATCTCTTTGGTTAACCGGCGCTTTATCGCAAGTCTTAGTTTAACTATGCACTATCTCTTTAGATAACCGGCGCTTTATCGCAAGTCTTAGTGTAACTATGCACTATCTCTTTGGATAAACCGTCTTTTATCTTCAGTAATCGTGTAATTCTCTACTATCTTTTAAGATAAAACACACTAATGCCAGAAAAACACACCGAAACCCTATCAAATGAAAAAACGCATGTGTATAAACACATGCGTTATCCTTACTTAATGAAACGAATTGTTAGTGGTGGTAAATATCTTTCACCATTTGCTGATTTCACAGCACCAATAATTGTAAAGATTGTAACCATAACCCCTAAAATAGGCGTCGTGATAAAACCAATTACAAGAACCATTAAAGCTGAAGATATTATTGTATAAATCGTATATGAAAGTGTGAAATTTAAAACGTCAGCTAAAGCTTCTCCTGTTTCAGGATCATCATCTTTTTTAATAGCCCAAATAATTAAAGGTGCAATGAACGCTGAAATAAAGAGTGATAAATATGACAACATTACAATTTGGTTGTCAAAAACGGGACGTGTTTCATATGTGTAATTTTTATCTTGCTCGAAATTATCCATAATTTTCCCCCATAATTTTTGTCATATATTTATATACCCAATTATTTAGTCTCTATAAACGCACTTAAACACTCAAATAAAAAAAACACGGCATAAAAGCCGTGTTCATATTAAACCAATTATTCAGCTGAGATTACAGCACCGTCATAATTTTCATCAATGAATGATTTAATATCGTCACTTTGTAGTACTTCAACAAGTGTGTTTAGTGTTTCATCGTCTTTGTCTTCACTTCTTACAATTACAACGTTTACGTAATCTGAATCTGCCGCTTCTAGTTCAATTGCTTCTTCTTTTGGTGATAATCCTGAGTCAATTGCATAGTTTGAGTTGATGAAGAATACGT
This sequence comes from Candidatus Nosocomiicoccus stercorigallinarum, assembly GCA_019119225.1. Classification (GTDB taxonomy): domain Bacteria; phylum Bacillota; class Bacilli; order Staphylococcales; family Salinicoccaceae; genus Nosocomiicoccus; species Nosocomiicoccus stercorigallinarum. Next base: position 23,263 of record DWXM01000073.1, on the reverse strand, counting down.
CTCCTTCGTTATTTTCATATGCTTTTACCATGATTTCTGGTGCTGTTTGGTTATCGAATTTGAAGTCATGAGGGTTTTCTTCGATATCATCTAACGTAGCTTCAATTGGGTCGACACCATCTTTAAGTGTGATTAGATCGTGGTCTACGAAGAATTTTAGAACGCGTCCTTCATCTGGTAAGTTGTTAGAGATTAAAACTTTTGCACCATCTGGTAAATCTTCTAATGAATCATAATCGTTAGAGTATGCACCGATTGGTTCTAAGTGTACTGGACCAATGTTTTCAAAGTCGAAGCCTTCATTTAGTAAGTTGTTAAAGTATGGAATATGTGCAAAGAATGTAGCGTTCGCGTCACCACTTTCTAACATTTGGTTCGGTGTGTTATAGTCGTTAACTACTTTAATGTCTAAATCGATACCTTTCTCTTCAAGTAATGGTTTTGCTTCTTCGAGAATTTCAGCATGTGGTACTGGTGTTGCAACTACTGTTAATTTTTTAACTTCATCATCAGAAGCTTCTTCATTTGATGAACCATTATCATCTGAACTACTACAAGCTGCAAGAGTCACAGTGAATAATAATACTAAAGCGAATAAAAATCTTTTCATGGACTAGGTCTCCTTTTATCTTTTATCGACTGCTCGAGCAATCGTATCTCCTAAAATTTGAATTACAAATACTATAATTAAAATAACTATCGTCGCGACTAATGTGACATCTGGTTGACTTCTTGTGAATCCAACCATATAAGCTAAACTTCCGAGACCGCCTGCACCGATAACACCAGCAATCGCAGTTGAACCAACTAGCATAATTGCAGTGACTGTTATACCAGAAATTAGTGCTGGAAGTGCTTCAGGTAATAATACTTTACGAATAATTTCCCACTGGGTCGCACCCATTGATTCAGCTGCTTCAATGACACCTTTGTCCACTTCTTTTAAAGCAATTTCAACAAGTCTTGCGTAAAATGGTGACGATCCAATAATTAATGCTGGCATCGCACCCCATACACCCATCATCGTTCCCATAAGTGCTTTAGTAAATGGTATGAGTAAGATGATTAAAATAATAAATGGAATTGCACGGAATAAGTTCACGACAAACGATGTGACGCCGTATACTGGTTTTGATGCTTTAGTTTTGCTTTTTGATGATTGGAATAAAATAATACCTAATATAATTCCGAATACAAAAGAAAATAATGTCGCAATACCAGTCATAGTGAGAGTCTCTACAGTCGATTGCCATAGTACATCGAGTTTCACATGTTCAAAGCTAAACATTTCTTTTATCTCGTTCATTTGACCACCTCCACAGAGACTTTCTCACTTTCAAACTTATCAATAATCTCATCCAGTTTTTCACTATCGACTTCAGTCGCGATATAGAGGTGTCCATATGACTCATCATTTGTTTGTTTAATGTTCCCAGACAGTACGTTTATATCAAGATCGTATTCTTTAATGACTTGTGATACAACTGGACGATTTGCTTTTGTACCAACAAATCCAAGTTTAAGAACGGTTGAGTTTGGAAAACTTTCTTTAATCGTTTTAATTTGTACATTGATATCCTCATCGTCAAGTTCATCTTGTACAAATCGTTTTGTCACGGACGATTTAGGATTTTGGAATAATTCAATTATTGGTGCGACTTCAATGACTTTACCGTCTTCCATTACTGCTGCGCGGTCACAAATTTTTCTGATGACTTGCATTTCGTGTGTAATCATCACTATCGTTAGACCGAGTTCTTGACGAATTTTTACGAGTAAATCGAGTACCTCATCTGTCGTCTGTGGGTCTAATGCACTCGTTGCTTCGTCACATAGTAATACTTCTGGGTCATTGGATAAAGCACGTGCAATACCGACACGTTGTTTTTGCCCACCAGACAGTTCACTCGGGTAATTGTGTTCTCGACCTGTCAGACCAACGAGTCGAATTAACTCTGTCACTTTACGATCCATTTCTTTTTTTGACACGCCAGCGATTTCAAGGGGGAGACGAATGTTTTCATATACTGTGCGTGACCAAAGTAAGTTGAAATGCTGGAAAATCATTGAAACTTTTTGACGCTTTTTTCTCAAATCTTTCTTTGATAGTTTGTTAATAGTGTCATCGCCAATCACAATATCACCACTTGAAAGTGTTTCAAGTCCGTTTAACAAACGAATCAAAGTAGATTTACCAGCGCCAGAATAACCAATGATGCCAAATATTTCACCTTTATGAATGTTTAGCGATACATCATCGACAGCTGTAACTGCCTTACTTTTTGTTTTAAATATTTTATTGACATTTTTAATATCAATCATTTAGATTCCTCCATTAAAAAAGCTTACTCAAAAGATGAGTAAGCTCCTTACGTATCGCTTCTCATCTTCGAATGATCTAATGACCATTCAGTGAATTAGCACCTTGTCTAAATTAGACGGTTGCCGTGGCTTTATCGGGCACTTCCCTCCACCACTCTGGATAAGAATTATTAAGTTTGATTAATAATATCATTACACTTTTTTGTTGTCAACATAATTTTTAAATATTTCGACAATTTTAGTCACCGACTCAAATGCATAAACTTCTTCTTGTAAAGTTCCATCTTTAAATATAAGTAACGCCGGTACACTATGAATTTTATACTGTTTTATAAAAGATTCATAGTAGTTTAAATCAATTTTTGTAACCTCTAACGGTACAACTTGAACGGCAAGATCTAAAAATGATTCTGCAAGCTTACATGTTGCACACATCGAAGTATATCCGTAAATGACGTTCACGCCGCTACTAGCTACTATTTCATTTAACGCTTCTTCTGTGATTTTATGTCTCATATAAAATACCTTTCTCGAAATCTCGAAAGAAAAAACTCTAGACAGATGTCTAGAGTTTTATAAAGAATTATTGTCCAGTCATTTCGTCGTATGCAGCAGCATCCATTAACTCGTCAAGTTGTGACTCATCTGAAAGTTTAATTTTTAACATCCAAGCTTCTTCATATGGAGATTCGTTTACTAACTCTGGGCTATCTTCAAGCTCTTCGTTAATTTCAATAACTTCACCTGATACTGGTGCATAAAGTTCAGAAACAGTTTTAACTGATTCTACTGAACCGAAGTCTTCACCTTTTTCAATTTCATCACCTTCGTCCGGTAATTCAACGAATACGATGTCTCCTAATTCTGATTGAGCAAACTCAGTAATACCGATTGTTACAGTATCGCCGTCAACCTTTACCCATTCATGATCTTCTGAATACTTTAAGTTGTTTGGTGTTGCCAAAACAAAAACCCCCTATATTATAATCCTACTACATTAAGTATCTCATATTTTATGAATATAAACAAATTAAAACTAAAAATTATAACTCGAGTAATTCGTCGTACTTTGCTTCATTAAAGCCGAGTACGACCCCTTTTTCAGTCACGAGTATTGGACGTTTAATTAGCATGCCATTACTCGTTAATAACTCGATTTTTTCATCAAATGATAAATCATCCAGTTTCTCTTTTAAACCAAGTTCTTTATATACTTTACCACGTGTATTAAAGAACTGATCAATTTCATAGTTATCTGCTTTACTGATGATGTCTTTTAATTCGTATTCTGAAGGTGGTTCTTCAACCATATCAATCACTTCTAAATCGATACCTTGTTCTTCTAAGTATTTCTTACCTTTACGACACGTTGTACATTTTTTGTACTCATAAAATTTATTCATTTACTAATTATATACCTCTCTTAACATTTTTATTTCGACTTGTCCTGGGGCTTGTGGATTGTTTAAGCATCCATAAGTAAATGCGGAGTTATAAGGATATGTTGCAACTCTTGTTATTTTACCTAATTCCCCCATCGCAATAGTTATAATCACATTTCCATATTCTTTTTTATAGCGTTTCAACATTTCAAACAGTAACTCAACATCTTCGCTATTATTCGGCATATACGCAAGCTTATAATAATCTGGAAAATAGTCATTCATTCCGTCTAGAATAGACGCGATTTCTTTTTCATTTGGCGTCTTTTCAAAATCATGATGACTAAATAGCACTTTTATTCCACGTGATTTCAACGAAAAGATAAACTCCATGTTTCGATATGAATGATACTGAATATCGATAATATCAAACCTCGCATGGTATAGTATATAGTTCAAATGGTCGATATAATTATCATCGTCCCCGTATCCACCTTCACTTTTCGTTCGATATGTATAAAGAATTTTTTTATCGGATTCAGATAAACCACTTAACGCGTCGATAATATCCTCATCGTCTTCAAAATAATCTCCACGAAACTCTATTATATCAAAGTTATCACGCTCAGAAAAAAGTACCTTAAGTTCGTCATGTAACTCGTCTAAATTATGACTACTTAAAGTAACGACAACCTCCGTCATACTACCACTCTCATTTGTTTCTCATTTAAAAGAATGATACCATAATTTTAATAATTAAACGAGTAGGAGAAAAGTATGAAAAGACTATTATTAAGCACTTTAGCCGTATCATTACTCGCAGGTTGTGCAAATGAAAATAATGAAGAAGTGGCCGAAAAAGAAGAACCGAAAACTGAAGTAAAAGAAGTCAAAGTGTCTCCTGAAAAGAAACTTGAAAACGACACACGTCACGATATTGGAGATGTTGTAACAATTGACGGCATCGACTTTACGGTAAAGTCTTCACAGTTAACTGATGAGCGTATCGAAGATCATTTTGAATCGTTTGAATACGTATTAGAACTTGAATTATATTATAAAAACAATACAGAACAACCATTTCCTGCTGGGCGCGACGTATCTGTACAAGTGAACGATAAAGAAGCGACGTATTACGATTTAGATGATTCTATATTAAGAGAAATCGCACCTGGTGAAGAAATTACAGGTAAAGTATACTACGCCTTTAACGGAACGCCAGAAGTACTCACTGCAAAATTCGAACCTCTTTTAAATACTCAAAATGAGAGCGAAGAATATAATGTTTACCCTGATCTAGATATAGAAGATGAATAATAAAATAAAAAAAGCTGTAATGAGAAATTCTCATTACAGCTTTTTCGAACTATATATTTAGTTACTATTTTTAAATTATCGAACAACTACGTTTGTAGCTTGTGGTCCGCGGTCACCTTCAGTGATTTCGAACTCAACGTTTTGTCCTTCTTCTAAAGTTTTGTAACCTTCACCAGCAATACCTGAGAAGTGTACGAATACATCGTCTCCGTCTTCTCTCTCGATGAAACCAAAACCTTTTTCTGCATTAAACCATTTAACTGTACCGTTATTCATAATAGAATACCTCCATAAATAAAATATAATTTGTGTAACACATTCAAATTTATAGGAGTGAATCTATTAAATAACACTACATCTAAATTGAATATTTATTACCATAACTTAACTATACAGAACCATCTCGTGAATGTAAAGAAATATTTTCGTAAATCGAAAGTTTGTATGGAGAGATGCTTCATCTTTTTTACTAATAGTTCTTACAAGAATAAAAAATGATCCTTTTTTGTGCGTTGCGTTAACGAAACAAGAGAGTCGTGAACACAAAACGCTTTTGTATCAACAGCGTTAAGCATTCGTTTACGCAAAAAGCTTAATTGTCAACGAAATCGTCAACTGTTTTACACAAATCGAATTTATATCAACGAATTAAAATTTCGTTTACACAAATTGATTTTATGTAAAAAGCCTACAGTTCATAAGAGCTGTAGGCTTTAAAGTATGGAGACGGCGGGAGTTGAACCCGCGTCCAAGGATCTTGCTACACTTCTTTCTACGTGTGTAGTTCTCAATTAATATTTCGCATGAACGCCGGAAGAGAACGTTCCACAATTCATGCTAGCCTGATTAAGTTCTTCTAGAAGTCTGCAGACGGAAGACTTCTAGTATATCTTGCTAAAGTTGAATCATCTCAGTAGGTCGCAAGAAAACGTACGAGATGATGTAGCTGAAATTATGCAGCTACTAAATTATTATTGTTGCCAGTTATTATAACTGAGTATCGTTTGTAACGGAGCCGAAACCTCCGACACGCTTAAAGTGCTCAATAACCCCTGTCGAATCCAGAACGTCCCCGGATTTTTTAATATAATATATGATAACATTTTTAAGTTATTTTTTCAATTTATTGATTTCTTTCCTTTAACGCGCGGTCAATGTCTCGCTTCATTTGTTTTTGTTTTAAGTCGTGACGTTTATCATACTTTTTCTTACCTTTTGCGTATCCGATGAGCATTTTACATACACCGTTTTTAATGTAGAGTCTAAGTGGAATGAGTGCATGGCCTGGATTATGCAAATAACCGATGAGTCGGTCAATTTGGTTTTTGTGTAACAGTAACTTTCGTTGTCGAAGCGGATCATGGTTAAATTGGTTACCTTCTTCATAAGGGGCAACGTGCATATTATACACAAACATTTCACCTTTAAAATCACGACAGAAGGCATCTTGTAAACTGACAGAACCTTTTCGAATAGATTTTATTTCAGTACCTTTTAACACTAGACCCGCTTCAATTGTATCTTCGATGATATAATCATGACTCGCTTTTCTATTTTGTGCGAGTACTTTTCCGTGATGCTTTTTCATATCATTTACTTCCTTTTTCTCTTTCTTTTTGGTGCGCTTTTATAGAACGGCTGCTTTCCTTTACCTTTTGGCTTTTTCGTTCGATCTCTCACTTTGTCTTTCTTTCGAGTTTTAGAGTCAATATACTTTGGCTTTTGTTGATCTTTTTTCTCTTCTTTAACTTTCTTTCGTGGGGTGATTCCTACAATTGTAAAGTCGATTAAACGCTCAATTATATTGACGTTTTGGACCTCGATTTCTACTTTGTCACCCATTCTAAACACTTTACCTGTACGTTCACCAATCAGTGCCATCATTCGTTCATTGAAGTTATAATAATCATCACCGAGATTATTCATATGAACGAGTCCTTCTACAGTGTTTGGAAGTTCAACGAACATACCGAAATTCATGACACCTGAAATCACACCTTCAAATCTTTCACCGATATGCTTTTGCATATATTCAGCTTTTTTAAGATCATTTGTATCTCTTTCAGCATCAACTGCACGGCGTTCTCTTTCTGAAGTATGTGATGCGATTTCTGGTAACTCTTCTTTGTATTTATTAATCGTTTGATGACTTGTATCTTTCTCGATTAAATACGTGCGAATGAGTCGGTGTACCATTAAGTCAGGATATCTACGAATTGGTGCTGTAAAGTGCGTATAGAATTCAGTGGATAACCCGAAGTGTCCGAGTGATTGATATGAATATTTTGCTTGTTGCATTGAGCGTAACATCATCATCGAAATCACTGTATCTTCAGGTGTATCTTTCACCTCATCTAAAATTTCTTGTAATGCATGTGGGTGAATTTGATTACCTTTACCTTTTACAAAAATTCCAAAGCTCGTTAAAATCTCAAAAAATTGACGTAATTTATCTTCTTTAGGATCTTCGTGAATACGATAAATAAACGGTAAATCTAACCAGTGGAAATTCTCTGCCACTGTTTCGTTTGCTGCAAGCATAAACTCTTCAATCAGTTTCTCACCTGCACCGCGGTTACGTAGTACGATATCCTCTGGTGTACCGTCAGACTTTACTAAAATTTGTGCTTCGTTAAAATCAAAGTCTAACGCGCCGCGATTATCACGTTTACGTCGTAAAATTTTGGCTAAATCTCCAGCATGCTGAATCATTTCTGCTACATCACCGAGTTCAGCTTTCGTGTTTTCATCGTCTTCTTCTAAAATTTTATTGACTGCCGTGTACGTCGTACGCTTATCTGAATTGATGACACTCTCAAAGATTTTATGGTTGACAACAGTACCGCTTCTATCAATTTCCATTTGGCACGTCATCGCAAGTCGGTCGACACCTTCATTTAACGAACAAATACCATTAGATAACTTATGAGGAAGCATCGGGATTACTCGGTCAACAAGATAAACAGAAGTCCCACGTTCATATGCTTCTTCGTCTAAAGGCGTACCTTCTTCGACATAATGTGAGACGTCTGCGATACTTACTGTTAGTTCGTAATTTCCGTTGTTTAACTTTTCAACTGAAATCGCATCGTCTAAGTCTTTCGCATCTTCGCCGTCGATTGTAATTGTTTTTTTATCTGTTAAATCAACGCGCCCTTCTTTTTCTTCTTCGAGTACTTCGTCAGGAATATTTTCAACTTGTTCTAATACTTCTTCAGGGAATTCAATTTCAATTCCGTGTCCATATACAATAGATAGTATATCGACACCTGGGTCATTTTCGTGTCCGAGTATTTTAGTAATAAAGCCTTCTGGGTTCTCGTTACTATTGTTCGGGAACTTCGTAATTTCTACGAGTACTTTATGGCCAGATACGGCACCTAAGTTTTGGCCACTCGGTATAAAAATATCCGTATTATATGTGAGTGAGTCCGGAACAACGAATCCAAACCCTTTAGACCCTTCGTATTTACCGACGAGTTTAGTGACGTTATGTTCAATGATTTTTACAACACGTCCTTCATGACTATCTCCACGTGTTGAGTCTTCTAACGTACATAAAACCGTGTCCCCATCAAGTGCTCCGTTAACTTCATTTGGCGGGATGAATACATCTTCTAACCCTTCTTCTTCAGGACGTAAAAATGCAAACCCTCGTTTATGCATCGAAAGTGTCCCTTTGACAACTTTAGACGCGATTTCTTTGACGTATTTGTTTTTCTTTGTACGGCGCAGAATATCAGATTCTTCAAGAGAGACTAAAGCTTTAATCAGTGCCTTAAAATCTTCTGCGTCGTGAATTTCTAGCTCACTTTCAAACTCTTCAGTTGTCATTGGTGTATACGTATCACGATCAATTATTTCTAACACTTCATCTTTAAAATCTCTCATGAATAAATCCTCCTAAATATTGTCTTTTAAGAATTCGTAATAATCCTCAAAAAACGCCTCTTTGTCATTATCAATTGGTAACACGTGACCAGAGTTTTCATAAACTTTAATTTCTTTAATTTCACTATCTACCTCATCGTAGATAATATCCGCACTTTTAGGATTGATCACATTATCTTTTTTACCTTGAGCTATAAAAATCGGACGATCCACTTCTATTAACTGTTCACGCGTACTTTCAATCATACGTTTAATGTCAGTAAACACTGATAAGTCCGAATAATTTTCAATCTCTGTTTCAATTTCCCCTTCTTCTTTACCTTCAAAACGTTTTTTAAAGTTTCTTGCATATGTTTTAAAGTTATTGAGTAACTCTTCTTCAGTTTTTAAAAACATTGGCGAACATACTGTTGTCACTGCCTCGACATCACGGTCAATGGACAACTTCAACGCAAGTACACCACCAATTGATAAACCAACAACATATATTTTTTCATAGCCTTTATCTTTTAGCTCATCATATTTTTCTAGTGCTTGTTTGTACCAAACATAAGGGGACGATTGTAAAATTTTCTCAGGTTTTTCTGAATGTCCCTCATAATTAAATGAATAGCTCGGGATTTCTTCCTTTTCTAAAAATCTACCGAGTTGTCTTACATCTGATGTATTTCCTGTAAATCCATGAAGTAAAAGTACTGCATAATCTTTAGTACCTTCACTAAATGAAAAATCTCCAGGTAATCTAACTTTCATTCGTACCACTCCTTATTCCTATTGTACGAGATATACATAAGAATATAAAGAAACGTGAAATATAAAAAGCCGAAGTGAAATATCACTTCGGCTCGATGATTATCCAACATATGTTAATAAAATCATGATTAAAAAGAACAATACAGATAAAACTACTGTCGTTCTGTGTAGGAATAAATCCATACCTCTTGCTTTTTGTTTACCAAAGAGCTGTTCTGCACCACCACTTATAGCACCTGATAGTCCAGCACTCTTACCTGACTGGAGTAAAACGACCGCGATAAGTGAAATGCACACAATGATCAGTAATACGATTAAAGCTGTATACATCGCGTGTTCCCCCTATTAATATATCGTAGTTGATTATATCAGTAATGAAAGACTTTTTCAATGCCTTTTATTTTAAGTTGAAAAACGCGTCTTTTCCTTTGTATACTGCTGTTTCGAATAATTCGTCTTCGATTCTTAGTAACTGATTGTATTTTGCCACGCGGTCTGTACGTGACGGCGCACCTGTTTTAATTTGACCTGCGTTTACTGCAACCGCGATATCTGCGATTGTTGTATCTTCTGTTTCACCTGAACGGTGTGAGATTACTGCAGTGTAGCCTGCGCGGTTTGCCATTTCAATTGCTTCAAATGTTTCAGTTAACGTACCGATTTGGTTTACTTTAATTAGGATAGAGTTACCAACACCTTGCTCAATACCTGCTTTTAACTTTTCAGTATTTGTAACGAATAAGTCATCTCCAACAAGTTGTACTTTAGATCCTAGTTTTTCAGTTAATTCTTTATGACCATCCCAGTCGTTTTCATCTAACCCGTCTTCAATTGAAACAATTGGGTACTTGTCGCATAACTGTACGTACCAATCGACTAGTTCTGATGCGCTAAATGATTTACCTTCACCTTTTAACTCATAAGTTTTTGTGTCAGCATTATAGAATTCACTTGATGCAACGTCCATTGCTAATAGAATGTCTTCACCTGGAGTAAATCCTGCACCTTCAATTGCTTTAATTAACGTTTCAAGTGCTTCTTCGTTAGAGTCTAAGTTTGGTGCAAATCCACCTTCGTCACCAACTGACGTTTGAAGCCCTTTTTCTTGAAGTACTTTCTTTAACTCGTGGAATACTTCTGTGCCCATTTGGAGTGCTTTTTTAAATGTTTTTGCTCCGACAGGCATAATCATAAACTCTTGAATATCCACGTTATTATCTGCGTGTTCTCCACCGTTAATAATATTCATCATTGGAACAGGTAATTCTGTTGCATTAAATCCACCAAGATATTTATAAAGTGGTTGTCCTAAATAGTTTGCCGCAGCATGTGCTGTTGCCATAGACACTCCAAGAATTGCGTTTGCTCCAAGTTTTGCTTTGTTGTCAGTACCATCTAAAGCAATTAATACTTTATCTAGAGATACTTGTTCTAGTACTGAGAATTCGCCTTCGATAATTTCAGGTGCGATAATGTCATTTACATTTTCTACTGCTTGAGTGACACCTTTTCCGAGATAACGATCTCCACCATCACGAAGTTCTACAGCTTCATACTCACCAGTTGAAGCACCAGATGGTACAATTGCACGGCCAAATGCGCCTGTTTCCGTTAACACTTCAACCTCAACTGTTGGATTTCCTCTTGAATCTAATACTTCACGTGCATAAATATCAATAATTTTAGGCATGATTAATCTCCTCTTATTTAAAAATAATTTATTTTAATAAAGTTTTACCCGTCATTTCTTTTGGTTGATCGACTCCAAGCAAATCAAGAACCGTTGGTGCTAAATCTGCAAGTCTTCCTTCACTCACTGTCACATCATTTTTTGTAACAATGACTGGCACTAGGTTTGTAGTATGTGCCGTCATCGGTTCACCGTTTGGTTGAGTAACTTCGTCAGCATTACCATGGTCAGCTGTAATTACAGCAACACCGCCTTCGGAAATGATTTCATCGACAATTTCTCCAAGGCACTCATCAACTGTTTCTACTGCTTTAATTGTAGCATCTAATTGACCACTATGACCAACCATATCAGGGTTCGCAAAATTAAGAATCATGACGTCTAAATCCCCTGATTTTAATCGGTTTAAAGCATTATCTTTAACCTCATAAGCACTCATTTCTGGTTTTAAGTCATACGTAGCTACTTTTGGTGAGTTAACGAGAATTCTTTCTTCGTTTTTAAACGCTTCATGACGCCCACCAGACATAAAATATGTAACGTGTGGATATTTTTCAGTTTCAGCGATGCGAAGCTGTGTTAACCCGTGATTTGCAACAACTTCACCAATCGTATTTACTAAATCTTCTTTTTCAAATACAATTTCCGCTTCAATACTATCGTCATAATTTGTAAACGTTGTAAGTTTGACATTTTCAAATGGTTCTACGATGAACGAATCGAAATCTTTTTCTCCAAAAACTTTTGATAGTTGTACTGCACGGTCTGGTCTAAAATTATAAAAAATAATCGAATCATTATCTTTTAAAAATCTTTCTTTTTGTCCAACGATAAATGGCGTGACAAATTCATCGTAAATTTCTGCATCATAGGCTGCTTCTACTCCGGTACGCGCTGTTTTAAATAATGGCCCTGCTCCGTAGTGAATTGCATCATGGGCTTTTTTAGTACGCTCATAACGTTTATCTCTATCCATTGCGTAGTAACGCCCTGATATAGTTTTAAATTCGCCTAGGCCTATTCTTTCAAATTCTTCTTCAGCTCTATCAATATAATTTAATGCAGATTGCTGGTCCACGTCACGTCCATCTAAAAATCCATGAACATATGCTTTTTTTACACCTTTATCTTTTGCGAGTTTTAAAATTTCAAACATATGGTCGTAATGTGAATGTACACCACCGTCTGAAAGTAAGCCCATCACATGAAGTGTACTGTTATTTTTTAAAGCGTGGTCGATTGCGTTGTTTAACGTTTGATTTTTATAAAATTCTTTAGACTCAATCGATTTATTAATACGCGTTAGACTTTGGTAAACGATACGTCCGGCACCGATATTTAAATGTCCAACTTCAGAGTTACCCATTTGACCGTTTGGTAGTCCAACGTCTTCTCCACAAGCAACTAATTTATTGTTCGGATACTCTTTTATATAACGATCAAAATTTGGCTTTTTCGCTTGTTTTACTGCGTTACCAAAAGTTTCTTCGCGGCACGCAAAGCCATCTAATATTATTAAACCCACTGGCTTACTCATTTTTAGCACCTTCTAATAGTGAAATAAAACTTTCCACTTCTAGTGACGCACCACCAACAAGTGCACCGTCAATATGAGGTTCACTCATATATTCTTTGACGTTTTCTGGTTTTACAGAACCACCGTATTGAATACGTACCGCTTCACTCACGTCTTGATTAAATAATTTTTCAATCGTTTCACGAATGAGTTGGCACATTACATTTGCGTCTTCACTCGTCGCACTTTTACCTGTACCAATGGCCCAAATCGGCTCGTACGCAACGACAACTTTTTTAGCATCTAATTCACTAACACCTTTAAAAGCTGCTTCAATTTGAGCCGTAATTTTTTCAGTGTACGTGTCGTTTTCACGCTCTTCTAGCGTTTCACCACAACAAACAATTGGTATAACATCTTTTTCTAATGCTTTTAACACTTTTTTATTGACGTCTTCATCTGTTTCATTAAACTTTTCACGACGTTCTGAGTGACCGATGATGACGTAGTCAACACCTAAATCACTTAAACTATCAATAGATACTTCACCAGTAAATGCACCTTGATCTTCAAAGTGGCCATTTTCTGCACCTATACCAATTTTTTCATTTGTTCCTTGAACGAGTCTATCGAGATGAATAAACGGAGCACAAATAGCCGCATCTACTCCACTTGGTAAATCTTTAGTAAGTAATTCTTTTAAAAACGCATCTGCTTCATTAACTGTTTTGTGCATCTTCCAATTTCCTGCAATAAATGGTGTACGCATAATTATCTCCTTACTTATCATTTAGTGCTTTAATACCAGGTAATTCTTTACCTTCTAAAAACTCTAGTGACGCACCGCCACCTGTAGAAATGTGTGTAAAATCTTCTTCAAAGCCAAGCTGTTCTGCAGCTGTTGCAGAATCTCCGCCACCGATGATTGTAATTGCATCTTCTAGCTTCGCAAGTGACTCACATACTTTAATCGTACCCTGTGCGAAATTAGACATTTCAAAGACACCCATCGGTCCGTTCCATACAACTGTTTTTGCATCTTTAAGTACATCTTCAAAAACTTCCACTGTTTTTGGTCCAATATCTAACGCCATTTCATCTGCTTCAATTTCTGAAGCACCTCTTACAGCGTACTCTGTTTCATTACTAAATTCTTTAGCTGCAACAACGTCAACTGGTAAGACGAGTTTGTCTTTGCCTGTTTCAAGTAACGATTTTGCGAGATCAAGTTTATCTTCTTCGACGAGTGATTTTCCTGTGTCATAACCTTGTGCACGTAAAAACGTGTTTGCCATACCGCCACCAATTAAAATCTTGTCAGCTTTTTCAAGTAAGCTTTCAATAACAGTAATCTTATCTGATACTTTTGCACCACCTAAAATCGCAACGAGTGGGCGTTTAGGATTTAATACAGCTTCTCCTAAAAATTCAATCTCTTTTTCAATTAAAAATCCAGATACTGCTGGTAAATGTGCTGAAATACCAACGTTTGAAGCGTGAGAGCGATGTGCTGTACCAAACGCATCATTTACAAATACATCTCCAAGTGATGCCCAGTATTTACCGAGTGCTTCATCATTTTTACTTTCTTTTTTACCATCAAGATCTTCAAAACGAGTATTTTCTACAAGAAGTACTTCTCCCTCTTTTAAGTCTTCAATTGCTGATTCTAGCTCTTCACCTTTTGTCGCGTTTACAAAATATACGTCTTGTTCTAACTTTTCACTTAAACGATTACCAACGGGTAATAGCGATAGTGTTTCTAAGTCTTCTTCTGTTTTTACACGTCCAAGATGAGAGAATAATACAACTTTACCACCTGCATTAATAATGTACTTAATTGTAGGAAGTGCAGCTGTAATTCGTTTATCGTTTGTGATTTTACCGTCTTCTAACGGCACGTTAAAATCTGCACGTACAAGTACAGTCTTCCCTTTTAAATCTAGATCTTTAATAGTTGCTTTCATAATAATCCTCCAAATAATATACACTTATTTAATTATATCGTTTATTTGAATTATTTTAAACGGTTACATGTATAATCACGCTTGAACCGATTCAATATACTCATATATCGTAAAGAAATCGGTAATACCTTCTTGAATCACCGAGTCTTCGTGTAAAATAACTGGGACACGGATCATATATTTTTCAAGGAGACCGTCATCTGTAGATATGTCTACCTCATCATAGCTAATATTGTTAAAGCTTTCTATTGCGTGTTTTAAATTTAACTTGGCATCTTCACATAATTTACAATTTGGTGTCACGAGAAGTGTTAGTTTCATATTTCTGTAATCCTTTTTTTAATATTTTTAAATAACTCATAAATCATTTCAGTAATAATAATCCCCATCGCTATCGATAAAGAAATTAACGCTGCTTGAAATCCAGTTTCTAATGATTCTAAGTAATTATTCTCAACTACTGCGCGCACTGCCTCGTATGCTTTACCTCCTGGGACAAGTGGTATTAAACCACACGTCACAAATACAATCAGCGGTGCTTGTAGTCTTTTAGTAAAAAATATTGCTGTACTTGTCATCGTGATCGCAGCAACAAAATTCGCAATTAAATCATCAATACCAATAATATGACTTAAAAGATAAAACATCACCCATCCGAAAGCACCTGTTATACCACTTGATACGAGATGTCTTCTCGGAATGTTAAATATAATGCCGAAGCTAAATGATGCAAAAAAACTAAGTATAAACTGTACGATAAATACCATATTCATTTAACCTCCTAAATAATTAAAAATACAGTACCGACACCAGCACCAATCGCAATTGCTGTGAGTCCTGCTTCAATACCTTTCATACTACCTGCTAAAAAGTGACCACGAATGAGTTCTCTTAAAGCATTTGTAATCGGTACTCCTGGAACGAGGGGCATTACGGACGCGATGATGATTGTATCAACGTTTACGCCGTATCCAAAGCGTACATATAACACCGCAAATAACGCGATGAGAAATGCAGCGAGAATCTCTGTGAAAAATTTTATTTTTGTGTAGCGCTGAATCCACTCTGTAACTAATACACCTAATGCACCTGCAAATATAGTAATTGGTAAATCTTTGACTGAACCATTAAACATCATTAAAAACATTGAAGCGGCTATTCCACCAAATAATACGACGAGCCATAATGGAAACACTCTCGTTTCACTAATTCTATTAACCGCTTCTTTCGCATCAGCAATAGACATTCCGTTTATTATTTGACGTGAAAGTTCATTAATATTGACTACTTTTTCCAAGTTATTATTTCGAGTGAGTATACGAATTTGTTGAGATAATCCGTAATCATTCATGGATAATATAATGACGGTCGTTGCAACAAACACTTGAACATTCTCAACACCATAATGCTTTGCGATTCTCTCCATCGTATCTTCTACACGATACGTTTCTGCACCATTTTCAAGTAAAGTCTTTCCTGCATTTAACGTCACAAAGAATACTTCACGTACATATTTTAAACTCAAACTATTATCTGGTAATTCGACTTCTTCTACGACATCTAGCATAGTTCTCACCTCATTTTTGTAAAAAAATAAAGCGTGTCGTCCACGCTTTATTGAATTTCTAGATTTTCTAAATATTTTGACTGAACTTCATAGAAATTATTCGGTTCTGGTATGAAGTACCATAATCCGTCATCTAAAACAGCATCTTCACCTTCTAATTGCACGCGCTCGACATTCTTTTTCGCGCCGTAATAACGAATTGCCATTAAACTAATTTCTCTAGAAGATAAATCTGTTTTAACATTATCTCCTAACGTATCAAACACTGAATTGATGTGAAGTAACCCTTTAGGACTTAACATTTTAGTTGCGAGAGATTCTAATACGAGTTGCTGACGTTCTTGACGTCCATTGTCGCCGCCAGAACCTTCTTCATAACGACTTCTGATAAACTTCAGTGCAGTATCTCCGTCCATTTTATACGTTTCACCTTCGACAAAATCAATGCCTTTAACGGTAAAAGTTCCGTTACTTTTAACTTTAACGCCGCCAACACTATCAATTAAATGTTTTACACTATCCATATTCATAGCAACGTAATGATCTACTGGTGCACCCATAAAGTTTTCAACCGTATTAACTGCCATTTCTGGTCCACCATAGGCATAGGCATGGTTAATTTTTTCAAACGTATCATGGCCAACAATCTCCGTACGCGTATCACGTGGAATACTTACAAGCATCGTCTTTTTCTCTTTTGGATTAATCGATAATAACATAATCGCGTCACTGCGTTCCCCACCAGATAATCCACGTTCACTATCAGAGTCTACTCCAAAAATCGCTACAGAAAATGGTTCACCTTTTAAATAACTCACTTTATTATCCCGGTACTGTGAATATTCTCTATCTAACGGTTGGTTAATATCGTTACTTAAACTAAATAGTTTAAAAATCATAAATCCGATAAATAAAAGTACAGCGATAATTAATATAATGAATATTTTTTTAAATAACTTTCGCTTTTTCTTTGGCTTTTTTGGTGTTTCATATTTAATATTTTGGTCATTTTGACTATTTAATCGGTCGACCCTACTATATTCAGACATACTTGGCGCCTCTTTCTTTAAAATCATGTATATTATAGCACGAAGCAGCCGGATGCACGAACATTAACGTGCACCACCACCTCCGCCGCCTCCGGCGCCAGCTCCACCACCCATTCCAGTAGATCCACCTAAACCACTGGATGCTTGAGAACTACTAAATCCACCGCTTGATAATCCTCTGTTTATATAGTTTGTCGTATTATTAAAGAGATAGAAGTAATTTGGGTAAAAATAATTCTCCTCAGATTTATTTAAATGGTATTTTTTAAATCTTGATTCAATTTCATCTGTTACCCCGAGTAAGTAAATATAAATGAGTTCTTCTGTTTGAATTTCATCATCTTTAACACGTTCTAACCATGTATCCTCATCTTCATTTTGTAAATAATTACTATACTTAACGAAGTGTTCAATTAAGTCATGTCCTTTAGTGGTTGGTATTATAACTTCAAAAGGTACAAACGCAGCTGAATCTTTTTCAACTTTAATATACCCATTTTCCTCTAAATATTCTTTTGAGTAATCTTCGAGGTAATCTGCAACTTTAGAAACATCTGTTGCATTCTTTTTAAACCACTTTTCTAGATTCTTTTTCGTAATTACTTTGTGGTCATCCATCGCATTTAAAAACATCATCCATAATAATAACTCGTAATCTCCATTATACGTTTCGTTCTCAATTTGCTTTAATGCTTCCTCAAAATATTTACCATACTCCTCTTTCTCTGTTTCATAATCTTTTACAATAATTGAGGTATTTCTTTTATTTAATTTTTTAGAGTCATCTTCAAACTCAATTTCAATACGATTATCTCGATGCCATTTTATTAAATATGCAGATATAAACTGCTCAAAATACGCATAGTCTAAATGATTCAGTAAGTATGCGTACCCTGCATAATCGTTCATTTTTGACGGTGGTATTTTTGTTGATAAATTTTTTAAGTCCTTTTTAATTGTATACCCTGATTTAATATGGCCACGTGCCTTTTTCTTACGATTTGCGATCCATAATCCAGCAATCGTCCATAGCGCAACAATACTTCCAAATAGAATCCCTAATCCTGAGAAAATTTTACCTGTAAGACTCATCTTCGGCCCAAGAGTTTCATTACTATCTAAATAATCCTCATTATAGTTTGAATTATGTAATGCCATACTTCTTTCTTCTTCTAACGTTTTGTCTTTATTAGCATTTGTATTAAATAATTTCGAATCAAATTGTAAAAGAACTGTTGCATAGTTGCTGTCATCCATAGCTTCACTAGATTTCCAAACTATGTTTCCATCTTTTAAATGCATATTTCCAACAATACCAAATCCGTAAAATCGAACATTTTCTTTAGTGAATGGTTCGTATGATGAAATAGTCATCGTCATTTCATCAGTCTATAATTCTGTAAATGTATTAAAATCCCAGTAGATAGACTGTCCATCTTTTAAATTTTTTACCATATTAGTTAATGTATAGTGAACGGTATACGTCTTATCTCCATACTCTCCAATTCCCCATACTAAATCAAAACCATCATCAGTATTTAAAATACTGTATTTACCAGCTTTTTCATCGCGTTTCCAGTCGGAATCCCATTCTTTTACTTCTTTAAATCCGTCTACGGAAAACTGTGTTAATTTAGTTCCTTGCATGTCTTCTTCATTAAACACGATATAATTTTCTGTACCATCATCCATATTTTGATTTCGCTCTTCAGTCACTTCTACTGAACCGTCTTTTTTAATATCAATATGAATGTTGATGTTATCAATTTCATTTGCATGTGCTTCAAAACTTATAGTTAAACTAAATAAAACACTTAATAAAAATACGATATACTTCTTCATCACATTCCTCTTTCTTAAAAATTATTAATTATTTCTTTTGTCTTATTTATAATTGTAACAAAACTAACATACAAAAAAAGAAGGCTTATTGCCTTCTTTAGCGATTATTTCGGTCATAATATCTGTAACTTTCTTTTGAATCACGAAGATATATGACCGACTGGATATTACCAAATTCGTTTGGTGAACTAATTTTTCTAATCGGTAAATCGAGTTCATCGATATTTCCAAGTGATTCAAAATCCGTGAAATTCTCATAGTAGATTTCTTCGTTTTCTTTAAATAATCTTCCTTGCTGAATCGCAGATTTTAATGAAAGATCATTATTCAAGTATTGAATAATAATTTGAGATACAACTGTCGGTATCATGTTTCCACCCGGTGTACCAATTCCGATGTAACTATCATCATTTACAATAATTGTTGGGCTCGTATAAGATCTTGGTGTTTTATTTGGTTCTCCGTAGTTTGGACTTTTTGAATCTTTTGAGAAGTTATCTAAAGAGTTATTTAAATAAAATCCTAAACTCGTATATTTACCAGAACCAAAATATCTATTTAACGTATTTGTTGCACTAATCATGTGACCATCTTTGTCTACTACTACAAAGTGCGTCGTATTATTATTAATGTTTTCTTCATAATCGACTTCCGACACATTCTTTAAATGATGCAACTCATTTTCAATATAATTTTTATCTAAATACTGTGTTCGATCGCCATCATTATCACTGACAATATCTTTATTTAACATCATGATATCTCTTGAATCATTCACCGATTGTATGAAATTATAAGAGTCACCATTTTGTTCACGTAATATTTCATCAATTTGTAAAGCTTGTAACGTAAACACCCCACCCAGTGGGCTACTCGGTGTAAATATTTTAGATCCTTGATAGTCCATACTTAATACGTTACCTTTAGTCGTTTTGTAATTTGTAAAGTCTTCCACACTAAAGTGTTCAAACTCATCAGTCATCGTTTCACCAAGCTTCTCATAAAATGCTTCAACACCGTGTGTTTGAATATATTTTAACGTATCGGCAAGTTCAGGTTGTTTCACTTTTTCACCACTAGACAGTGGTTCACCGTCTTTATAAAATGGACTGTCGTCGTCATTATATTCTTTATATAGTGCGAGGTTTTGTGCAAATCTCGCGTCGACTGTAATCCCGTCCTCAGCGAGTGGAATCACATAATCTAAAATGTCTTTCATATCCATACTCGCGTACTCTTTTTGTAAAGTATCCATACCACTCACTAATCCAGGTACACCAATTAAGTCACCTGGTGCATACTCACTAGACGAGATACTTTGATATTTTATTTCATCTGGTGCTTCCATTTGACCATCATAATATAATAGCGCACCACCGCCACCGAGTCCTGAAGCATAAGGCTCAACAATCGCTAACGCGAAAGCAACACCAATCGCTGCATCTGCAGCATTTCCACCATCTGCTATAATCTTTTGACCCACTTCACTTGCTCTATAATCACTTGACGTTACAGAATATGATTCTGTCTTTTCGTTTTTAAAACTATCTTTTTCTAAAGAAAGAAGGTCTCGATTATTTTTAAACATATAAATTGTTACTGATGAAAGTAACAATAATATTAATGCGAATAAAGGAAAATATTTTTTAATCATAATAACCGCCACTTACTTAGTATAATATTCAATAATGCTACGTTCTGAATCGCTTAATCCTTCGTCATTTTGCTTTAAAAACATCGCAAAGTACATAGATAAAACAACCACAATAAGTATAATCCAAATGAGTATTTTTTTACTGTTCAAAATAAAACTCCCCATCTTTATATGATGTTTGTTTAGGCATTTGCTTTAATAATGTTTTTTGTTCAAAGAAATTTAGCTTGTTTTTAGTTAAAGCACCGTGAGTATATTGAACAGGTGTCACTTTAAATTGATTATTTTCAATATCATGCTGAACGACGAGGCTTTTTTTATAGTTCGAAATATAATCGTTTGAAACTAAATTACCTAAACTATAAAAAATTACTGTATCGTTATATTCTTCAATTTCTTGAACGACGCTATTATTCCCAATAATAATATCCACACCTGCATCAGACAGTGCATGCGCAAGCTCTCTTTGTCTTTTCGTTACTGTACGCTCGTTTGGAATCCCCCAGTTCACACTGACTATAATCAAATCACCATCATTTTTTAACTCCTGAATCTTTGGTAAAAAGAAACTTGGTTCTAGTTCATGGTTAATTTGTGGTACTTCGTCTGAAATAAATTTTGAATTTTTATCAACAAATGATAAAAACGATACTTTTCTATTTCCAATTCTATGTTCAACTACGTCTTCTAAGTTCGGGTTCTCTAAAGATAACCCAATATTTCTTTCAACATCGACAAGGTCAACATACGGAACGTTTTTATTAAAAAACGTTAAGTCTGTAAAGTAGTTATCTTGTATTTCATTAATTTGCTCATTTTTATTGTCCACTCTTTTATCTAACACAACATTTGTAAATGATAATCTGTTTTTTGAAAGTGGATCATTTAAACTCGTTAAAAAGTTCTCTGACTCAAAAATGTCATTATATTCTTGTAAATATAAATTACCAGTGTATGTAATTGTTCGATTATGCTCTTCTTTGAAACTCTCTATTACGGTAGGTGTATATGTTTTATACACAAAATATATACTGGCAATACTGACTAGAAATAACACCATTATCAAAACTAGGTTATAACGTTTATTATGTTTGATGTATTTTAATATTTTTTCTTGAAGTGTTAGTTTTTTCATTATAAAATCACCTAATTAAACTAAAACTACGTAGTTATATACATTTAATAAAACATACGTTAAAAATGTGACAAATAAGGATGATGATAACGTAATGACTACACCTTGTCTTTGAATTGTGTTTGCGATGATTCCGGGAATAACCATACCAATACCAGAGATTTCAATCATGTCATGAGGTATCGGTGCATATGGAAACATCGCATCAAAGATAAATTTTAAAATCATCGCGGTTAAAATCATCGCTGAGAATTTTCTTCTACCGTAAAGAATAATAACTTTACTAAGCACTTTGTCGACGATTAGATATGTAATACAACTAATTAACAGAATCGAAAATAACATTACTGGTTGGTCAAATATTAAAGCAAGATATCCAGGTACAACTAAACCTGCTGGGCTTATACCAAACTTCTCAGCAAACAGTAAACTTAGTAGTACACCTGTAAATAATGAAAAATAAAGTTCTGTACCAATCACTCTTATAAATCCTCCATATACTGAATAATTGTTTTACCTGGGCCGTGAATATTACCGACACAAAATAGTAATATGTTATTTGATATTTTAAAAATCTCATTTAACACATCTTCATTATCTTTACCTTCTAAATTAATATACGTCTCGTTTCTATCTTTCATAAATTCAGTCACCATATGTGTAGATTTTCCTGTACAAATGAGTGCATCAAATTGTATTTCTGGTAAAAAGTCTTGAACAAATTGCCGTGTTCGATCGACCCTGTCTGCTCTACAGTTTAGTAAAATTACTTTAGACTGATACTCATAACCAGACGCTTCAATTTTCTTTAATATTGCTTTAGAAGACGTTGGTTCGTTTGCTGCGAACGCATTAACAAAGGTATTATTCGTATTGTTCGACTCGTAAAATATAATATCAACCGCACCAGAATCCGGTGGTGCTTTTAACATTCCTCTATAAGCAATATCATCATCAATGCCTAATACTCTAGAAATGCCAAGCGCAATCGCAACGTTTTCTGCGAATATTAAATATGGAAATGACTTTAAATATTCCTCAGAAATTTCAGTTGGATCTGCGATAATTATTTCAGTGTTTCTCTTTTCAGCTTCTTCTTTAAACAACTCTTCATAGTGATCTTTTAACACTATTAAATGTCCATTTTTTGGAATAGTTGCAACAAAAGACTCTGCAAC
>DWXM01000072.1 GCA_019119225.1 Candidatus Nosocomiicoccus stercorigallinarum | reverse complement strand
GCATCACGACAAACTTTTGCAGTTTCGTCGTTAATACCACCATCTACTTCAATTAAGTAATCGTAGTTTTCTCTAGTACGAATTGAATCCAGTTCCGCGATTTTTTTCACACCTGACTCGATAAATGACTGTCCACCAAACCCTGGGTTTACTGTCATCACAAGTACAAAGTCAACGATGTCTAATACGTACTCGATATCTTTAACTGGTGTTTGTGGATTTAACACAATTCCAGCTTTCATATTGTTATCTTTAATATGTGTAATTAAACGGTGCGCATGAGGTGTTGCTTCAATATGAAATGATAAGTACTCGACGCCCATATCGCGAAATTCTTCAACAAACTGTTCAGGATCTTCAGTCATTAAATGAACGTCTAGTGGGATGTTTGTTTTTTCACTAATTGCTTCACATACTGGAATACCATATGAAATATTTGGTACAAACTGACCGTCCATAATATCTAAATGAAAAATGTCTGCACTTGCTGCTTCCATTCTCGTCATTTCACTTTCTAAATTTAAAAAATCACTCGCTAATAATGATGGTAATACTTTAACCATTAATATCTCTCCTTATAATTGCTCATTTCTTCATAAATTTGTATATAACTATTATAGCGACTCTCTTTAATGTCACCATTATTAACTGCTTCTTTTACCGCACATTTCGGCTCGTTAATATGTACACATCCTCTAAATTTACAGTGGTCACTATAATCATTAAATTCTTTAAAATAAAATCTTAAGTCTTCTTTTTCAATATGTGTAAAATCAATCGTAGAAAATCCTGGGGTATCTGCGATTTCACCGCCATTTTTATCGACAAGTTCGACGTGACGTGTCGTATGTTTACCTCGGTTTAACTTATCACTAATTTCATTTGTCTCTAAGTTTAACTCTGGAAGAAGTGTATTTAATAGCGTACTTTTACCAACTCCAGTTTGACCGGCAAGGACTGATAACTTATTTGGAAAAATATCTTTTAACGATTCATTGACTGTATCTTTTTCAGTAAAAAAGATATCGTACATCTTATAAGTTTCTTTTATTTTATCTTGGAGTACTTCGTCACTATTTAAATCGATTTTAGTAATAATTAACACGGGATCTATACCGTGAGATTCACTATATGCAATGAAGCGGTCCATTAAATAAAAACTAAAATTTGGATTTTTAATACTCATTGTAATAAGTAATTGATCGACATTGGCGACTTGTGGTCGGACTAAGCTATTTTTTCTGTCGTGGATATGAGTAATTGTGCCTTCTTTTAAATTATCTGATTCAAAATCGACAATATCACCGACTAAAGGACTGAGTTTACGTTTACGAAAAATTCCCCTCGCGCGTGTTTGGTACACGTCATCATCATCTTTTACATAATAAAATCCGGCAAGTGCTTTTACAATTTTACCTGTCTGCATAATTCCTCCTAGAAATTCTTTCTAATTAAATTATATCAAACGTATTTCTATAAGAAAGATAAAAAAATCCCTCTAAACTTTCGTCTAGAGGGAAAACTTATATTATGAACGGTCTACTTTTTCTCTTACGTTATTAATAACCATACCACTGTTGATGTAACCAGGAATACTGTTTAAATTAATTGATAAATCTTGTTCTGGTACGTCCCAAGTGATTTCATTTGCGAAGTATTTCATAGTTTCTTCCATGATGATTACTGTAATCCACTCACCTGCACAGCGGTGGTTTGTCCAGTAGTCTCCACCACCTTGAGGGATCATGTCAAACGGTGAACCATCCCAGTCGATGAAACGTTCAGGAATGAATTCGTTTGGTTTATCCCATAAGTCTTCACTGTGAAGTGTACCATATACGTCAATTACGAGACGTTGGTCTTTAGGGATAGTTACACCTTTATGTTCAACTTCTACTTTCGTTTTACCAGGTAAGAATGGTACGAATGGGTAGTATCTTCTTACTTCTTGAGTGAACATATAAGGATAATCTTCAACTGTACTCATTTTACGGAATGCTTCTGGATGCTCGTGTAATGCAAGTACTCCGTATGATACGAAACGGTTAATTGCGATTAATGGACGGAATGTGTTCATTAAGTCAATACCCGCAAGTCTTGAGTCCATGTGATTACCTTCATAGTCTCTCCAGTGTGCAAATTCGTAAAGTGGTGTTCCTTTCGGAGGATTAATTTCACCTTTACGTGTTTGAATAATTTGTTTTTCTAACCAGTCCTCGACACGTCTACGTGCATCTTTTGATGCTTTGTAACCTTTAAACGCGTTACCAAGACCTTTGAATGAATCGATCATGATATCCATGTCTTCTGCGATTCTTTCGATTTCTTCTTCTGGTGCAGTTACTCCTGCCCAGCGCATACCAATGCGCGTTAATAGAACAACTGATTCGTGGTAGACGTTAACGTCGCCCATTTGCTCCATACGTGCAGTATTTGCTTTCCAGTAGTTACGTGTTAATTCACGTACATATTGTAAGTTACCTTCAGTCATTAATGACATGAATAATGCTTTTCTGTCGATGTGCTGTTTACCAGTTGTTGTATGGATTGCACCTTTACCGAATAAAGTGTTTACAACACGTCTAGGTAATCCACCTTCACGTTCGATTTTGTCGTTATCGTAGAAAAGTTCAGCACCTTCTTTACCGTTTAAAACAACGTAACTTTTACCACCAAGTGCACGTGTTTCAAACACTTCCGCATTTAAACGTTCTCTTTGATTTGTCGTATAAAGGTACCCTTGACCAAATACTTTTAAAGTATTGTCTAGACCTTTATGTCTTTTAATTTTTGCCATAAATTTCCATCCTCCAAATTGAAGTCTTAGTTTCATTATAAATAAGATTTTTTGTAAACGCCAATATTTAACGAAATAATTTATTCATTTTTTATTGACTCTTCCAACACCTTATTCCCGTCTACCTCGATTTTATAACGTCCAGTTTTGCCTTCATCGAGCACGAGGTTGATTGTATACGGTGTATCTTCATCGATCTCAAATGAATCCTCAACACTGTCTATATTACGTGTTTTGTCATCGATATATACTGTCACTTTTTTCGATTTAGATTTTTTCTTCTTATCTTTTTTATCTTTTGAGTCGGAATCTTTAGAATCGCTATCTTTAGAGTCGCTATCTTTAGAATCAGAATCATCAGAATCATCGTCACCATATGGAATTGTGACGTTATACTGAAACTCTTTTGCTTCTTTAGGTGCTTTACCTTTAGACACTGTTAAATTAATTGGTGAGCCTGGTAAAAACGCACCGTAACTTGGATCTTGTCCAACAACGATACCTTTATCGTAATCGTCACTGTATATTTCATTGACAATATTAATGACGAATCCTTGGCTTTCAAGTGTCGCTTTTGCGTTTTCAAAACTGTTGCCGATAAAATTCTCAATTTCAATTGGCTCTTGTCCAAGTGATACTGTTAACGTAATACTCTCTTCTTTTGGAATGATTTTAGTACCTGGTTTAATTGATTGATCGATGACATCGTCCTTGTCGACATCGTTAGAATACTCTTCTTCGATGTTGACAGATTTAAATTCTAAATTGTCTAGTTTTTCTTTTACAGAGTCGACAGATTTATTTGTAAAGTCTTCCATTTCGTACGGCTCTTCACCGTCAGAAACATTTAAATCAATCAAGTCGCCTTCTTGTAAAATTTTACCAGATTTTGGATTTGAATTAATGACGTGATCTGTTTCAATCGATTCATTATACTCTCTCGTCACTTCTCCAATGACCAATCCAGATTCTTCTAACGTTTCTTTTGCTTCATTTAAACTCATACCTTGGACATCAACCACTTCAACCTCTTTAGGTGTTGATTTTATAAATAAAGCAGCTGCTGCAGTACCACCAATTAAAAGAAGTAGTAATAATACTAGCCATGGCCATTTTCGTCTTTTCTTTTTCTCTTCTTTTTCTTCAACAGGTGGTGGTGTTGGTTGTGGCTCTTTTTTTACAGAGTCTTTTTTCACTGGTGGTGGTACGATTGGCACCGTATGTTCAGCCGCTTTTTCTTTTTTTGTATTTGATTTATAAGCAGTCGTCATATTTCGGTAATTGAGTAAGTCACGTATTACTTCTCCAGCATCACTATATCGGTCGTTTGGATCTTTTTCAGTACATTTATAAACGATGTTTTTTAAACCAACCGGTACATCTTCACGAAAGTCATCGATATTTGGTATTGGCGACTGAATATGCTGTAATGCAACTGATACTTGAGTCTCTGCTTGAAATGGTAGTTCTCCGGTAATCATTTCATAAAGCATAATCCCAAAACTGTAAATATCCGCACGTTCGTCAGCGATTTTACCCTTTGCTTGTTCTGGTGAAATATATTGAACAGACCCCATGACTTGGTTTGTTTCAGTGAGTCTTGTTTCAGATAAAGCTTTCGCAATTCCAAAGTCTGTAATCTCTAGCTGGCCATTTTCATCGATTAAAATGTTTTGAGGTTTAATATCTCTATGAATAATGCCTCGATTATGTGCGTGTTCAATCCCGCGTAGTGTCATTAAAGATAACTCGACAATTTTATCGAATGGCAGTGGTTTGTTTTGATCGATATAAACTTTTAAATTTGGTCCATTAATATATTCAGTAACTAGGACATGATATTCACTTGTGTCGTCAACGTCTAATACTGTTACGATATTTGGATGGTTTAATCGTGTTGTATTTTGAACTTCTCGCTGGAATCGTTCCATCATTTTTTCTTTATTGTATGGGTCAGATTTAATGAGTTTTACAACGACTTCTCGGTTTAAAATAATATCATCTGCTAAATAGACAGAACTCATTCCGCCACCGAGATATTTTTTTAAACGGTAGCGTTCTGAAATAATATGTCCTTCCATTTAAACCTCACCCGCCTTCAAATCGATGACGAGTGCACTCATATTATCTTTAGATTCCAGTTCCTCTGCACGTTTAACGACTGCTTCTGCTTTATTGTCAGACTCAAAAACGATTTTTTGAATGGATTCATTGTCTAACACATCCGTCACACCATCACTTGTCAGTAAAATATAGTTATATAAATGATTTTTTAAACGAAACACATCGGGTTGAAGGAGTCGAGTCGTGCCTAAAGCTTTTGTTACAATATTTTTTTGCGGGTGTGTTTTTGCTTCTTCTCTTGTAATTTCACCAGAATCAACGAGCATATTTACAAACGTATGATCATTTGTAATTTGTCTGATTTCATGGCGCTTTAGACCATATGCTCTAGAATCTCCAATATTAAAGATAAAAATCATTTCATCAAAAAATGCAGCTAAAACAAGCGTTGTACCCATATTTTTTTCATTTGTATTTTGGCTTGAATAGTCATACAATTCGCGATTGGTTTGGATGATTAAATCTCTCACGAACTTTTCACCATCTTCAGGTTTAAAGTAGTTTGTCGGTTCGAATTTTTCTTTAATTTTAGTTGCGACAAATTGCGAAGCGACTTCACCTTGTTCGTGGCCTCCCATACCGTCCGCGATTAAAGCAATTGTTTGGTCGGTATTATTTTTAATGATGCTAACGGTATCTTCGTTAATTTCTCTATAATTACCACAAATACTTTTTTCGTAAAAATTCATAGCTTTCCTCCCTTATAGCTTCTTAAATTTCGCAATAAAGAAACCATCGGTATTAAATTCATGTGGGAGAATTTGGCGATGATTTCCTTTAAATTTAAAATGAGGAATTTCAAATTTGCCAAACTCTATATCATCTGATTGTTTTTTAAATGTATACGCTACATTTTCGTTTTCCATTTGGTGGATTGTACATGTTGAATATACGAGTGTCCCACCAGGCTTTAAAAACTCTTTAACATGATGAAGTATCGATAACTGAATATCTACAAGTGAGTCGATATCTTCTTGTTTTAGATTATATTTAATTTCTGGTTTACGTTTAACAACACCAAGACCAGAGCACGGTGCGTCTACGATTATTTTATCGTATATTTTGTCATAGGAATCTGTTGATGCATCTTTTAGTAATATATTTAAGTTTGAGTGTTTGAGTCGTTTAGATTCGTTATCGATTAATGTTAGTTTGTGCTCGAATATATCAGAAAAATCAACGTGTCCGTCCATATTTTCTAACGCGTGGAATCCTTTACCACCTGGTGCACTGCACGCATCTAATATTAACTCATCACCTGATGGGTGAAGTGCATAGTTTACGCACATTGAACTTGCGTCTTGTATACCAAATAAACCGTCACGATAAAGTTTAGACTCTGTAATTCCGCCACCTTTAACAATGATTGCATTTTCGTGAATATCTGATTTTTCAGCGGTGATTCCTTCTCCACTAAACTTTTCTAGCAACGCTTCTCTTGAAATCAGTTTTCTATTCACTCTAACATACATATTTGGACGTTGTAATAATTCACTTAATATATTTTCAACTTCATGAGTCGGATAATGACGTATTAAATGATCGACAATCCAAAGTGGCATTGAATACTGAATGGACAGTCGTTTTTTATCGTTTTTAATGTCAGAGATATTCTGTTTCTCTTCTCTTAAATAGCTTCTTAAAATTGCGTTAATTTTGTTACCGTCTTGTTTACCACCAATTTCTTTAGCAATCTCAACCGCTTCATTGATGACTGCATAGGACGGGATCTTATCTAAAAATTCAAGCTGATAAATACTAATGATAAGTAAGTGACGTTGCCAGCGTTTTAACTTCGTTTTTATAAATGGACGAAGGTAGTATTCGAGCGTCAGTTTTCGTGAAATTGAACCATAAACAATTTCAGTAAATAGCGCACGGTCTTCACTTGAAAATGGATTGTTATTAATAATTCTGTTAATGACTAAGTTTGAATATCCACCATCATCAATGACTGCTGTGTAAGCATCGAGTGCTTTTTTTCTAACTGTCATTATCTACACCAAAGACTTGTCCAATTAGTGACTGATTGTTTTCTATAAACTGAAATGCTGGCATTCTTTTACGTCCGGACGGTTGAACTTCTAAAATTTCTACGTCGTAATCATTTGTTGAAACGATAAAACCATCTTTTGTATCTTTTAGAATCGTTCCAGGCATTTCTTTAGATTTACTCTCTAAAATTTTAGATAAATATAATTTTAAACGCTGGCCGTTAATAGTTGTGTAGCTTCCTGGAAACGGGTTTAGTCCACGAATATGATTAAATATTTCTCTTGCTGAACGGTTAAAATTGACATACTCATCATCTTTTTCGATATTTGGACTAAATGTAGCTTCAGCGTCGTTTTGTGGTATACGACTATTCTCTTTATTTAAAATTAATGGTAATTCATTAATTAATAACTCTGTCCCGAGTTCACTTAAACGGTCGTGAAGTGTACCAACTGTATCACTGTCTAAAATTTCAGTGTTCACTGAAGCGATAATATCACCAGCATCTAACTCTTTTGCCATGTACATTAAAGTAACACCTGTTTCTTTATCACCCTCTATAATTGAGCGGTGGATCGGTGCACCACCACGATGTTTTGGTAAAAGTGATGCGTGTACATTCACACATCCAAGTTCAGGAATACTTAAAACATCCTCACTTAAAAGCTGACCATATGCTGCAGTGATAATGATGTCTGGATTGTATGATTTAATTTTTTCAATAGATTCTGGATGACTAATTTTTTCAGGTTGATATAAATCAATCCCTAAATCTGCTGCTTTTTTCGCAACAGCTGGTGGAGTTAACTTACGTTTACGGCCGACCGGGCGGTCAGGTTGAGAAACGACTAAGTCTACGTTAAATTGTTCATGTAATTTTTCTAATATTGGTACTGAAAAATCTGGAGTACCCATAAATATAATATTCGACATGCTTTCACCTACATAATATATTCTGGATCGACGTCTATACGTAATGCTGTTTTTGTTTTTTGATAATTAATACTATATTTAGTATCGAGTTTATGAAGCACACCAAAAAGCTCTGGTTCGCTTTTATATTTTAATATAATTTGGAATCGATATTTGTTTTGAATCCGTTCAATTGGTGACGGGCTCGGCCCGATAATAATTGAACTTTTTGACACGTGATTTTGAATTTCTGTATGCACGTCACTCGACGCTTTTATAACATCTTCGATATTTTCACTTGAAACTGTAAATAGTACGTGAAAATAATACGGGCTATAGCGTGCGAGTTTTCTAAATTCCATTTCTCTTAAAAAGAACTCTCGGTAATCATTATTTTTTGCGAGTTGAATCGCGTAATGATCTTCATTATATGTCTGATATACAACTTCACCTTTAATATCACCACGACCTGCGCGTCCTGATACTTGTGTTAAAAGTTGAAACGTTCGTTCATTTGCTCTAAAGTCCGGTAAGTTTAATATT
This sequence comes from Candidatus Nosocomiicoccus stercorigallinarum, assembly GCA_019119225.1. Taxonomy (GTDB): domain Bacteria; phylum Bacillota; class Bacilli; order Staphylococcales; family Salinicoccaceae; genus Nosocomiicoccus; species Nosocomiicoccus stercorigallinarum. The sequence goes on along the minus strand of DWXM01000072.1, from coordinate 1,151 downwards.
GTATCAGCATTTAACACACCAACGAGCGTGACGTTTTTAAAGTCTAAACCTTTAGCAATCATCTGTGTTCCGAGTAAAATTGGCACTGATTCTTCTTCGAATTGTTTTAGTAGTTTTTCATGTGCGCCTTTTTGTCTCGTCGTGTCAATGTCCATTCTAACAATATCAACATTATATGTGTCTCTTAACACTTCTTCTATTTTCTGAGTACCTGTACCTCTTAAACTTAAATCATGTTCACCGCACACGCCGCATGCATGAGGTAGTGGCTCTTCATACGCGCAGTAGTGGCACATGAGTGACGCGTTTGACTTATGATACGTCAAACTAATATCACAGTTTGGGCACATCGGGACGTGTCCACAGTTTTGACAAACTAAAAAGTTCGCATATCCTCTTCGGTTTAATAAAAGAATCATTTGTTCATCTTTTTCAATACGATCACGTATTTTCATGTCGAGGTTTCTTGAAATAATCGACGTATTCCCCGCTTCACGTTCTTTAGACATACTGACGATTTCTGGTATTGGAAGTGTTTGATTTGTCGGGCGTTTCGTTAACTCTAAACGTTTATATACTTTAACTTCACTCCTTGCGTATGACTCTAAACTCGGAGTTGCAGATCCTAATATTAATGGACAATTAAAGTATTCCGCACGCCACTTCGCAACTTCTCTTGCGTGATAGTATGGTCTTTCATTTTGCTTATATGTCGACTCGTGTTCTTCATCGATAATAATACAGCCAACGTTATCAAATGGTGCGAATACGTTACTTCTTGCACCGATTGAAATTCTCGCGCGACCTTCACGGATTTTTCGCCACTCATCGTACCGTTCACCGTGACTTAACATCGAGTGCATGACTGCAACATCATCACCAAATCTTGATTTAAAGCGATTGACCATTTGCGGAGTGAGTGCGATTTCAGGAACCATCATAATTGCATTTTCACCGCGATTTAACACTTCTTCAATCACTTGAAGATAAACTTCAGTTTTACCACTACCCGTAATTCCATGAAGTAAAAATGTTTCGTGCGTGTTATTTTGAATCGACTGATTGATTGCTTTAAATGCATGAGCTTGTTCGTCAGTCAGAATTTTCTTTTTATCTTCATAAAATATTCGGCCTTCAAATGGATCACGTTC
>DWXM01000071.1 GCA_019119225.1 Candidatus Nosocomiicoccus stercorigallinarum | reverse complement strand
CCACCTGAAGACGTCGATGCCAAAATTAAAGTATTCAAAGAATTTGAATTTAACTCGTTACTTGAAAATTTAAATGAAGCACCAGTTAACGATGCGACGACTTTTGAAGCTAAAAGAGTCGGTAGTTTATCAGAACTCGGTAAAAACGTCTCACTATACTTAGAAAGTGAACATGCAAACTACTTATCAAATATGCCAACGGTACTCGCAGTGACTGACGGAGAAAAAAGTTTTGTGACAAATGTCGAAGATATAGATACCGAGTCACTTGAAGAGTTTTTAACAACTAGAGATACAGTCAATACGTATGATTTAAAACGACAAATCGCATTTTTAAATCAGTTAGATGTTACTTTTACTAATTTTACTGGCGATATTATGCTCGGGTCATTTTTACTTGATCCTGGTAAAAAAATCGTAGACGTATCGACGACAGTCGAAATATTTAACATTCTAATTGATAGCGACGAATCTCATTATGGTAAAGGGCGAAATAAGAAAAACCCTACAATCGAAGAAACGAAAGATTTCACTGAGACAAAAACACTCGCGATACATCAGGCGTTAAAACCTTTAGAGAAGAAGCTTAAAGACGATGAAATGTATAATTTATTTAAAGAGTTAGAAATTCCTTTATCTAAAGTGTTATCGACTATGGAGATCAAAGGGATTACGGTTGATTTAAATACGTTAAAAGATATGGAAACAGAACTTGAAGAACGTCTAAACCATTTAAAAAGTGAGATTTACGAAATTGCTGGAGAAGAATTTAATATTAATTCCCCAAAACAACTTGGAGTTGTATTATTCGAACATCTAGAGTTACCAGTAATTAAGAAAACAAAAACGGGATACTCTACGGCGGCAGATGTACTTGAAACACTTCGTCCAAAGCATAAAATTATTGAATATATTTTAGAGTATCGTGAAATTCAAAAACTACAATCGACGTACGTTGTCGGTCTACAAGGACAAATTCACGGAGATGGTCGAATTCATACGAGATTTAACCAAACACTTGCTCAAACTGGGCGTCTTTCAAGTGTCGAACCGAACTTACAAAATATCCCGATTCGTTTAGAAGAAGGACGTAAAATTAGAAAAGCGTTCGTGCCAAAAAGTGAAGATAACGTTCTTTTATCACTCGACTATTCGCAAATTGAATTAAGAGTACTCGCGTCAATTTCTAAAGATGAAAAAATGATTCAAGCATTTAATGAAGGTAAAGATATTCACACGATTACAGCAGCCAACGTTTATAATATTGAACCGAATGATGTGACGAGTACGATGCGTTCGAATGCAAAAGCAGTTAACTTCGGTATTGTTTACGGTATTTCTGACTACGGATTATCTCAGCAACTCGGAATTACACGTAAAGAAGCAAAAGAATTTATCGATACGTATCTCGATACGTTCGTAAATGTTAAAAAGTATATGAAACATATCGTTCAAGACGCAAAACGTGACGGTTACGTGTCGACGTTACTTGGTCGAAGACGTTACGTCCCGGACATTAATTCCCGTAACTTTAACGCGAGAAGCTTTTCAGAACGTATTGCTATGAATTCACCGATTCAAGGAACTGCTGCAGATATTATTAAACTTGCGATGGTTAACTATTTTGAAAGTGATGCAAAAGAAAAATTCGACGCAGAGTTGTTGTTACAAATTCACGACGAACTGGTATTTGATATTCCAAAAACAGAGGTTGAAGACTTTATAGAAGTCATTAAAGAAATTATGGAACACGCATTAGAAATTGAAGTTCCGTTAAAAGTTGAATATGAATACGGCCCAAATTGGTACACAATGGAGTAGATGACATGCCAGAATTACCTGAAGTTGAACTCGTAAAAAGAAGTTTAACGTCTTTAATCGGTTTAGAGATCAAAGACGTCGTATTATCACAAACTGTAATTGACGGACATAAAAACAACCGACTGACGATTGTAAAAGAGAGCATTGATGATTTTTTAAAAGTAAAGAATACTAAAATTGTCAATATAAAGCGTCGCGGGAAATATATGTACTTTGAACTTATAAATGATGATGAGATGTTTTACATGATCAGTCACCTCGGGATGAGTGGTGGATTTTTTATCGTCAATCATTTAGATGAGATTACTGAAACGAATTATAAAAAACATTGGCACGTTCAGTTTAAGTTAAGTAGTGGACAGATATTAGTATATTCAGACATTCGACGTTTCGGTGAAATACGAACAATCAAAAACCTTGATGATTTTTTACCGTTTAAAGATATGGCGCCTGAATATACAGAAGAAACTGCAAAAAATTATTTCGTTGAAACGCTAAAATCTAAACGTTATGAAAACTCATTTATAAAAGCGATTATAATGGATTCTAAAATTATTCCAGGTGTTGGTAATATTTATGCGTCTGAAGCATTATATAGAAGTGGTATTTTACCGACGAGACGCGTTAAAAATATTTCTAAAAAAAGATTAGAATTATTATTTGATAAAATCGTTGAAGTGTTTGAATTATCGTTAACTGCTGGTGGTTCAACGATTTCAGATTATAGAAGCACGTCTGGAGAATCTGGAAATATGCAGACGAAATTCACTGTTTATGGACAGAAGTATTGTCCATTTGGTCATGAAATTAAAACAAAAGTGATCGGCCAACGAAATACGTATTACTGTACAAAGTGTCAGAGGTGATTGCATGTATAAAAAAATTGGGTTAACGGGTGGAATTGCGAGCGGTAAAAGTGTCGTTAGTAACTATTTAAAAGATAAAGGGTACACCGTACTCGATGCTGATATATACGCAAAAAATGTACTAAATAAAGGAACTGAAGGACTAAAAAAGGTCGTTGAGCATTTTGGTGAAGATGTATTAGAAGACGACGGGACGTTAAATCGTAAAAAGCTTGGTGACATCGTATTTAATGATAAAGATGAACGCGCTGTTTTAAATAATATTACACATCCGATAATTAGACGAAATATGGATAGAGATACTGAAAAGTTTATTAAAGACGGTCATGTCTTCTCAGATATCCCATTATTATACGAAAATAAATTAGAAGATCAGTTTGATTTTGTTATTGTTGTCTACGTTGATACCGAGACTCAAATTAAAAGACTAATGAAAAGAAATGATTATACGTTAGAAGAAGCGAAAGCGAGAATTAATTCACAATTACCTTTATCTAAAAAGAAAGAAGACGCAGACGTCGTATTAGATAACCGTGGCAGTTTAGATGAACTTTATAGAGAGATTGATGAATTACTTGAACAACTATAACGTTCATGTGCTATAATGAATTTGAATAAATTCTAGGAGAGATTATAACTATGACAAATGTAGCGATTAACGGTTTAGGAAGAATTGGTAGACAAGTATTTCGTATCGTTCACGACTTTGATACGTTAAATCTCGTAGCAGTAAACGCAAGTTATGATGCTGAAGACTTAGCTCACTTACTTAACTACGACACAACTCATGGTAAATGGGAGAAAACTGTTGAGGTTAAAGATAACGATACTTTAGTTGTTGACGGCAAAGAAATCAAAATTACTAGAGACCGTAATCCAGAAAACTTACCTTGGAAAAATTTAGGTGTAGATATCGTATTTGAAGCAACAGGTGCTTTCAACCACGGGGATACTGCATCTAAACATTTAACAGCTGGAGCAAAAAAAGTTGTATTAACTGGCCCATCTAAAGGTGGAGACGTACAAACAATCGTTTTAGGTGTTAACGACAAAGATTTAGATGTTGAAAAATATGATGTATTCTCAAATGCTTCATGTACAACAAACTGCTTAGCACCGGTTGCGAAAGTGTTAAATGATTCATTTGGTATTGAAAAAGGTTTAGTGACAACTGTTCACGCATACACTTCAGATCAAAAAATCTTAGACAATCCGCATAAAGATTTACGTCGTGCGCGTTCAGCAGCTCAAAACATCGTACCAACATCAACAGGAGCTGCAAAAGCAACAGCATTAGTATTACCAGAATTAGAAGGTAAATTAGATGGTATGGCGCTACGTGTTCCAACTGATAATGTTTCATTAGTTGACTTAGTTGTAGACTTAAACAAAAGCGTTACAAAAGAAGAAGTAAACGAAGCACTTAAAAACGCTGCAGAAGGTGAACTAAAAGGGATCCTTGGAATTTCTGATGCACCATTAGTTTCAAGTGACTTTAACACAGATCCACACTCATCAACTATTGATAGTGATTTAACAATGGTAATTGGTGATAACCAAGTAAAAGTACTTTCTTGGTACGACAATGAGTGGGGTTACTCAACACGTACAGTAGAGTTAGTTGAACGTGTTGCAAAAGAACTTTAATTAATTTTTGAAGTGAATTATACTCTCTATAAGGATGACTTATAGAGAGTTTTTTTAATTAAATGTTTAATAGTTCATCATGTTATAATTATGAAAAAAGCTAGGTGATTGTATGCGTTGTCCAAATTGTAAACACGAAAACACAAAAGTAATCGACTCACGTCACGCAGATGATATGACAAGTATTAGACGTAGACGTGAGTGTGAAGCGTGCAACTCTAGATTTACGACATTTGAGCGAATAGAATTATCGCCACTTGTCGTTATTAAAAAAGACAATACACGTGAAAAATTCGATAGAGATAAAATACTCGATGGTTTAATGAAGTCTTGTGAAAAACGACCAATTAGTTATCTTGAAGTAGAAAAATGTGTTGAACGTATTGAGAAGAAAATTAGAAATACAAATAATAACGAAGTATCTTCAAATGATATTGGAGAAATTGTGATGGAAGAATTGATGAACTTAGACCAGGTCGCTTATGTACGATTTGCGAGTGTGTATAGAGAGTTCACAGATATTAACCAGTTAATGGATGCACTAAAACATCTTGATAAAGGTGAAACAATTGAGTAACTCTCGTTTAACACCACGTACAGAATTTCTTGTTCATAATAAAGAAATTTTAAGTGAAACTGAACGTATTATGTTAAATGATATTTATATGCCGATGATTGGTAGTATCTCAGCGTCCATTTACATTTATCTTCACGATTCTAGTCGAAAATTTAAACCGCTTGAAGTCCGTATGCATAGTGAATTTATTGATGAAATGAACATGACATTATCAACGTTCAGTGAAGAAATTGAAAAGCTTGAAGCGGTCGGACTCGTGAAAACGTACGTGAGTAATGATTCGCACGTGGACCAACTGATCTATGAAGTGAAAAAACCATTAAACGCTGAACAATTTTTTAACGATCCAATGTTAAGTATGTATTTATTTACAAAAATCGGTAGTACATCATTTAACAAAAAACGTGAGTACTGGAAATATCCATCACTTCCACAAAACATTACAAACGTTAGTCGCAAATTTACAGAAGTGTTCTCTAACTTCTCATTACAACCATTAAATATTCGTGAGGATTCTTATCAAGGTAAAAACAAAAGTGACGGTAGTTACGTCGAACTTGATGATTTTGACTTTGAAGTACTATTTACACATTTAAAAGGAACGTTTGTCGACCGTAAATTTTTCACAAAAACAGTGAGAGAAAATATCGTAAAACTCGCTGAATTATTTTCATTAAACGCATACGATATGAAATCTGTAGTTATAAAAGCAACTGATAAAACAAAAGGTATTGATTTAAATATATTAAGACGTGCAGCATTAGACTATTATCGCTACGAAAAAGAAGCACAACCTACTAAAGTAAACGCTGAAACAGTTGAAAAAGTAGAAAGCAAAGACGAGGGAAAAGAAGACTATTTTTCACAACTTGATAAAATTAGTCCTGTCACGAGAATTAGACAATTAAGAAATAATAACCCTTCAAGAAATGATGAAATATTAGTAACTAGACTCGTCACTGAAACAAGTTTAAATAATGGTGTAATTAACATTTTACTCGAGTATGCATTACTCCAAAAAGAAGGGCAACTGTATGATAACTACGTGTTTAAGATAGCCCGAGATTGGGAGAGTAAAGGGTACCAAACAGCTGAAGAAGCAAAAAACGCAGCACGTTCATTTTATAAAAATCAGTCGAAGAAAAAGTATAATAATTATAAAGTGAATCGACAAGCCGTTGAACCAAAATGGTTTACTGAAAGTACTAAAGAAAAAGAACACACAGAAAAACGAGTAACTAAAAAACAGTCCGCTTCAATTAAAGATGCGATTGACCGTTTTAGAAAGTTGTAGGTGATACTAATGAAGCCGTTTGATGATATGTTAAAAAACAGCGAAATTCTTAACAAATTAAATAAGAGAAATGAAGTAGTTTACAATGAAATTATAAATTCAAGTAAATTCAGACAGTTCGAAGCAGACACTGAAGAAACAATTACTAAAAAAATGATTGAAGATGAAATATTAATTATTAAAAAGTTTATCGATCAAAATACTGAGTGTGTGACAGATAAAAATGGCAACTGTGTATCTCATCCGGACGGGTATTTAATTAACTTAGAAGTGAGAAATGGCACAATTAACCATTATTTAACACCGTGCCCAGTGAAACTTGAACAAGACCGATATAAAGAAAAACAAAAATTAATTCAAAGCTTTTTCATTGCTCAAGATATTGTTGATGCAAAGTTTGATGATTTAGAAATCGTTGAAGGATCAAACCGTGAAACGGTGATTCATAAATCGATTGAGACCATTCATAATATTGTGAGCGGAAATGATTATAAGGGCATGTACATTCATGGTAAATTTGGTGTCGGGAAGTCATTTTTCTTAGGAAGTTTTGCGAATGAGTTAAAAGAGAAAAACATTGCTTCTATGATCATTTATGTTCCCGAACTCCTTCAAGAACTCCGTGCAGGGTTTAAAGATCATTCGAGTGATGAGAGAATTCGTGCACTAAAAGAAGCGGATGTTTTAATGCTTGATGACTTAGGTGCAGAAGATATTACAGCTTGGAGTAGAGATACGGTACTTACACCAATTTTACAAAGCCGTATGGCTGAAAAACGTCCAACGTTTATTAGTTCAAATTATAGTATTAATCAATTGGTCGAGTTATATTCTCACACAAAAGATGGTACTATCGATAATATCAAAGCGACGCGAATGGTAGAAAGAATTCGGGCGTTAACGTATGAAGTAGAGTTAATTGGACCAAATTACCGCCACGAATAGTTGGCAACATATATAAAATATTGTATAATAATAAGAGATAAATCATTAATAAATCCAAAGGACAAAGCTTTTTTGTTTTATTTATAGAGAGTGCATGTTTGGTGAAAATGCATATTAAAACTCTAAAGTTACTACCTTGAATGATGATGGCTTAATCGCTATACGTTTTGGAGCGTTATATCCTATTATCTGAGGCAAATTTTGTAAATTTGTAAATCAGGGTGGTAACACGGTGTTTAAGTCGTCCCTATATTTAGGGGCGACTTTTTTTATTTTTAAAACAATTATGGAGGAATAGATATGTCAGATGTTAAAGTGAAAATTAAATTTCCAGATGGTAGTGAAAAAGAATTTGATAGTGGCATTACCGCTGAGGAAATTGCTGGGTCAATTAGTCCAGGTTTAAAAAAAGCATCAGTCGCTGCGAAAGTAAACGGAGATATGTACGATTTAGAAAGACCAATCGTAGATGATGCTGAAATTGAATTGTTTACAGATAAATCAGAAGAAGGATTAGAAGTGATGCGTCACTCAACAGCACACTTACTTGCTCACGCATTAACTCGTCTTTATAAAGATGTAAAATTCGGAGTCGGTCCAGTCATCGAGGGCGGATTTTACTATGACTTTGATATGGATGAAAGTCTTTCTTCAGAAGACTTCCCTAAAATCGAGCGTGAAATGAAACAAATCATCGACGAAAATATTCCAATCGAACGTCGAGTATTATCTAGAGATGAAGCTAAAGAATTATTTAAAGATGACGAATATAAACTTGAGTTAATCGATGCGATTCCTGAAAATGAACTCGTCACTGTATATACTCAAGACGATTTCACAGACTTATGCCGCGGTGTACACGTACCGAGAACATCTAAAATTAAAGAATTTAAATTGTTATCAATCGCTGGAGCATATTGGCGCGGAGATTCTGATAACAAAATGCTTCAACGTATTTACGGTACAGCATTCTTTAAAAAGAAAGATTTAGAAGAACATTTAAAAATGTTAGAAGAAAGAAAAGAACGTGACCACAGAAGAATTGGACGTGAAATGAAAATTTTCGATACGTCACAACTCGTTGGTGCAGGTCTACCGTTCTGGTTACCAAACGGTGCGACAATTCGCCGTGAGATTGAACGTTATATCGTCGACAAAGAAGTCGCGCTTGGATATGACCACGTATATACTCCAATCTTAGCAAACAGTGATTTATATAAAACAAGTGGACACTGGGATCACTATCAAGACGACATGTTCCCACCAATGAAAGTCGGTAATGAAGAATTAGTCCTTCGACCTATGAACTGTCCACACCATATGATGGTCTATAAAAATGAAAGACATTCATACCGTGAACTCCCAATTCGTATCGCAGAATTAGGAATGATGCACCGCTATGAAGCGTCAGGTGCAGTGTCAGGATTACAACGTGTAAGAGGAATGGTCTTAAACGACGCACACGTATTCGTGCGTCCAGATCAAATTAAAGAAGAAATTAAACGTGTGCTTCATTTAATCGAAGAAGTTTACAAAGACTTTAACATTGAAAATTACTCATTTAGATTAAGTTATCGTGATCCAGAAAACACTGAGAAATACTTTGATGACGACGAAATGTGGCAAATGGCTGAAAAGATGTTGAAAGAAGCGGCAGACGACTTAGAACTAGAGTATGTTGAAGCAGTCGATGAAGCGGCATTCTATGGACCAAAAATTGACGTTCAAGTTAAAACAGCTTCAGGTATTGAAGAAACACTATCAACAGTACAACTTGACTTCTTATTACCAGAGCGTTTTGATCTCACTTATATTGGTGAAGACGGTCAAAATCATCGTCCGGTCGTTATCCACCGCGGTGTTGTTGGAACGATGGAACGTTTCGTTGCATTCTTAATTGAAGAATATAAAGGTGCATTCCCATTATGGTTAGCACCAGAACAAGTACAAATTATTCCAGTTAACTTAGATTTACATTACGACTACGCACGTGAAATTTTAGATGAAATGAAATCATACGGAATTCGTGCAGACATCGATACACGCGATGAAAAACTAGGGTATAAAATTAGAGATGCACAAACTCGTAAAGTCCCTTACCAAGTCGTTGTTGGTGACAAAGAAGTTGAAGCAAAAGAAGTAAACGTTCGTAAATATGGAGAGAAAGAACAAAATAGTTACGAAAAAGAAGACTTCTTATACAAACTTGTCGATGAAATTCGTCTAAAAAAATAATCGGCGGGTGATTATATGACCTATTATTCAAAATACGGCAGTAAATTCATTCGGTACAACATTTTATTATTCTTTGTACCGACTGTTATTATACTTTTACTCGGAATGTTTCGAGATATTTCGTTATATCGAATTTCTGTATCGATATTGCTCATTATCATTATCGTACTTGTGAATACATTTAAACCTGTAAAATATGTGTTTACTGATCATCAATTGATTATTCATAACGGGATTAAAAAATCAAAAATTTATTATGATGCAATTACACATGTCGAACTGACAGAGGATATTATCGTCGGTGGAAATAAAGCAGCAAAAAGTGAAGACGCGATACAAATTGACTACACAGGTGGCGTGTATGATAACGTAAAAGTTTCACCGAGAGAAAAAGAAGCATTTTTAAAAGAGTTAAAGAAAAAAGCAGTCAAAGCGAAATTTAATTTATAAAAATATTTGACTTATATTAAAACTTAGTATATAGTTATAAGAGTTGAATTGAACGGACAAGTTGAAGCTCCCGCTTCACACCCTAAGCCTAAGGTAAAAGGGTTTTTCGGGACTGGACACATTAGTGTCTATTTCAGAGAGCGGGTGTAGCTATGCACTCGCTCTTTTTTGTTCGTTAAATTTTTGGAGGTGTCAACAATAGCAAAAGACCAAGCAATTATTAATAATCGTATTCGTGCAAAAGAAGTTCGATTAATCAGCCAAAATGGCGAACAGCTCGGTATTAAGTCTAAAAAAGAAGCGCTAGAAATGGCAGAGAGAGTAGATCTTGACCTCGTTTTAGTTGCGCCAAATGCGAAACCACCTGTTGCGCGTATTATGGACTACGGTAAGTACAAATATGAGCAACAGAAAAAAGAAAGAGAAGCACGTAAAAAACAACGTGTCATTAACGTTAAAGAAATACGTCTTTCTCCAACAATTGAAGAACACGACTTTAACACTAAAGCAAATCAAGCGAAGAAGTTCTTATCTAAAGGTGATAAAGTTAAAGCTTCAATTCGTTTCAGAGGCCGTGCAATTACACACAAAGATATCGGAAGAGATGTACTTGTTAAATTTGCTGAAGCGCTAAAAGAAGAAGGAGAAATTGAGGTTCGTCCAAAGATGGAAGGACGCTCTATGTTCCTTGTTTTAGCACCTAAAAAAGAAAAATAATACTTGATTTTGGAGGAAATTTATCATGCCTAAAATGAAAACTCATAAAGGTTACAAAAAACGTGTTAAGAAAACAGCATCTGGTAATTTCAAACGCTCACAAGCGTTCACTAGCCACTTAATGGCAAACAAAACTAAAAAACAAAAGCGTAAACTTCGTCAACCAGCATTAGTTGCGAAATCAGACGCTAAAAGACTAAAACATTTACTCGCTAGAGCTGGTAAATAATTCATTAAGGAGGAACAATAATGGCTCGTGTAAAAAGAGGAGTAACTACTCACAAAAGACGTAAAAGATTATTAAAACAATCAAAAGGCTACTTCGGTGCCAAAGGTAATTTATATAGAGTTGCTAAGCAACAAGTAATTAAATCAGGTCAGTATGCATACCGTGACCGTAAAAATAGAAAACGTGAATTCCGTAAATTATGGATTGCACGTATTAACGCAGCTGCACGTCAACACGACATCAGCTACAGCCGTTTAATGAACGGACTTAAACTTGCAGGTATCGAAATGAACCGTAAGATGCTTTCTGAAATCGCAATTAACGATGAAAAAGCATTCGAAGAATTAGTAAACAAAGCAAAAGACGCTTTAAAATAATTTAACGATCCACATTGATTCATTCAATGTGGATTTTTTTATACAAAATATAATAATATGCTAAAATAAAGTGTATATAAGAAAGGGGATACATATGGATAAACAATTAGAATTATTAAAATCTCTGACAGATGTTAATGGAATTTCTGGTTTTGAATATGACGTAAAAAAATTAATGAAAGAATATTTAACTCCAGTATCAGACGAAATTATTGAAGATAACTTAGGTAGTGTTTTTGGTAAGAAAAAAGGTAACGGATCACGTACGATTTTAATCGGTGGTCACTTAGACGAAATTGGTTTTATGGTTACTCAAATAGACGATAAAGGATTCATTAAATTTACACCAATCGGTGGTTGGTGGAGTCAGGTGATTTTATCTCAAAAAATGACACTTGTTACTGATAACGGTGAATACGTCGGAGTAGTTGGGTCAACACCTCCTCATATGTTATCACCTGAAGCGCGTAACAAAACAGTCGATATTAAAGATATGTATCTAGATATCGGAGTGAAAGATAAAGAAGAAGCAGAATCACTAGGTGTTAAACCTGGCGACATGATTGTACCTTATACTGAATTTACGGAGATGGCAAATAAGGATTATATTTTAGCAAAAGCGTTTGACAATAGGTTCGGTTGTGCATTATCTGTTGAAGTATTAAACGAGTTAAAAAATGAAGATATCGACATTAACTTAGTGAGTGGTGCAACAGTTCAAGAAGAAGTCGGGCTACGTGGTGCACAGACTGCTGCACATAAAGTGAATCCAGATCTCGCGATCGCGATTGACGTCGGTATCGCCACAGATACTCCTGGACTACAAACGAGTGATGGTGTAGGAGTACTCGGCGATGGTCCATTACTCGTCATTTTAGATGCGACAAATATCGGTCACGTTGGATTTAGAAAACACGTTCAAAAACTCGCTGAAGAAAAAGGAATCGATGTACAGCTTCAAGCAATCCCTGGTGGTGGAACTGATGCTGGACGCTTCCATACTGTGCATGACGGGGTACCATCACTTGCGATTGGTGTACCATTAAGATATATGCACTCAAACGTTAGTATTATGCACCGTGATGACTTTAACAATGCAGTTAAACTTGTCGTTGAAATCGTGAAATCATTAAACGATGAAGTCGTTGACGAAATTAAATGGTAATTACGTCTAAAGATAATAAGCGTATTAAAGCTGTACGTAAACTCCTGACGAAAAAGGAACGTACAAAAGCCAAGCAATTTTTAATTGAAGGCGAGCATTTAATTGAAGAAGCGCTAAAGTGGAATGCAAATATATTAGAGTTATTTGTATTAGAAAATAGTGAATTTAACTTTGATTTAAAAACGACAGTTGTGACTAAAGACGTTATGAAGTCACTCTCAACACTTGTTACACCACCTGGTATTGTCGCCGTAGTTGAAATGAACACTCAAACTATTAATAGTGATCGAATTCTTGCTTTAGACGGTATCCAAGACCCAGGGAATTTAGGTACATTAATTCGAACAGCTGATGCGTTTAACTTTAATCGTATATTAATTGGAAAAGATACTGTCGATCCGTATAGTGATAAAGTTCTACGTAGTAGTCAAGGAAGTCACTTTCACGTGTCGATAGAAGATACGGACTTAGTCGAAACCATGAACGATTTCGATGGAACTGTATTAACGACAGATCTTCAAGGCGAGGCCCTAAGTAGTCAAAAAATCACTGGTCCATTAATGATTGTCCTTGGTAATGAGGGACAAGGTGTAAGTGATGACGTATTAAGTCATGCAAACTATAAAGTAAAAATTGATATGCCAGGTAATGCAGAGAGTTTAAACGTCTCCGTTGCTGGTGGAATTTTAATGCATCAGTATAGCCTTTAAGTTTTTTATAAAATATTGTATAATTTACTTAATTAAATAATAACTTCAAGTGAAGTAGGCATAAATGACAACATTAGTATGACCAGAGAGTGAATACATTGGTGGAAGTATTCTCATACTTATAGTCAGGGTTCACCTAACAGATGAAGTTAAAGGGTCATTTCCTTATAAAATGAGAGTGCCTGTTTAACAGGAATTTTAGGTGGTACCACGGAACTCCGTCCTATTTATTTGGACGGAGTTTTTATATGCAAAAAATTATAATGAGGTGAATGAATTGAACCATAAAGACATTGATATGGACGCGATTAAAGAAAAATTTGAATCGCTATTTAAAGATGTAAATGATCGTAAACAACTCGACGATCTACGAGTAAAGTTTTTAGGTAAAAAAGGAACTGTTACGACGTTAATGCAACATATGAAAGAAATCCCAAATGAAGATAAAAAAGATTTCGGTCAACGCGTGAATAAGTTACGTCAATCAATTCAAGAAAGAATAGAAAGTGGAATTGAAGAAGTTGAAGCGAGATTATTAAAAGAAAAGTTAGAGCGTGAAACAATCGACGTGACACTACCTGGTAGACAACGTCCAATTGGTGGTAAACATCCGCTTCAACATATTATCGATAGTATCGAGGATATTTTTGTTGGACTCGGATACGAGGTATATGAAGGTTATGAAGTTGAAAGTGACTATTATAACTTTGAGGCATTAAACTTACCAAAAACTCACCCAGCGCGTGACATGCAAGATTCTTTTTATATTTCAAACGAAACATTATTACGTACACACACTTCACCAGTACAAGCACGTGTATTAAATGCAGCAAATGGTGAAGGACCAATTAAAATCATTTGTCCAGGTAAAGTATATCGCCGTGATAGTGATGATGCGACACATTCACACCAGTTTACTCAAATCGAAGGACTTGTAGTTGACAAAAATGTTTCACTTGCAGATTTAAAAGGCACGTTAGAGTTATTTTTAAAAGAAATTTTTGGACAAGACCGTGAAATTCGTTTACGTCCAAGCTACTTCCCGTTCACTGAACCAAGTGTTGAAGTCGACGTGTCATGCTTTAAATGTGGTGGTAAAGGATGTAACGTATGTAAACAATCCGGCTGGATAGAAATACTTGGTGCTGGTATGGTGCACCCGAACGTATTAGAAATGGCAGGGTTTGACAGTAATGAGTATAGTGGCTTTGCGTTTGGTATGGGTCCAGACCGTATCGCAATGTTATATTACGGAATTGAAGACATCCGTCATATGTACACAAACAATTTAAAATTCTTAGAACAGTTTAAATATATTGAAGAAAGAGGGGTTAAACATGAAAGTATCTAAAGAGTGGTTAGATCAGTTTATCCCGCTAGATGTTTCAAAACACGAATTAAGTGAAACGATCACAAGAAGCGGTATTGAGGTCGATGATATTATCGACTATAGAGAAACAGTGAAAAATGTCGTCGTTGGTTACGTTAAAGAATGTGAAAAGCACCCTGATGCTGATAAATTAAATGTTACAAAAGTTGATATTGGTGACGAAACAGTACAAATCGTATGTGGTGCACCAAATATTCAAGCAGATACTTACGTGATTGTTGCTAAAGTAGGTGGAGAGATTCCTGGACTTAAACTTCGTAAAGCAAAACTTCGTGGTGTAGAGTCTGAAGGAATGATTTGTAGTTTAGAAGAACTAGGTATTCCAAAAGATTTAAGCCCGAAAGAATTTGAAGATGGGATCTTTATCTTTACTGAAACTGATAATATTACGCCAGGTCAAAATGCGTTAGACGCATTGTACTTAAACGATTATGTATTAGAGTATGACTTAACACCGAATAGAAAAGATGCATTATCAATGATTGGTAGTGCGTACGAAGCACGCGCGTTATTTGGTGGAGAAGTAACTGAACCAGATCAGTCGTTTAATGAAACAAGTGACACGTCTCTACTATCAGTTTCGATTGATGATGAAGAGAGTGTACAATATTACGGTGCGCGTATCGTTAAAAATGTAACAATTAAGCCAAGCCCTTTATGGATGCAAATTCGTTTAATTAAAGCAGGCATTCGTCCAATTAATAACGTCGTTGACATTTCGAACTACGTGTTACTTGAGTTTGGTCAACCAATTCATATGTTTGATTATGATAAAATCGGTAGCACAAAAATTGTGACGCGTTATGCTAAAAATGGTGAAAAAATGACGACTCTTGACGGTAAAGATCGCGAGTTACTCGATACAGATATCGTCGTTACTAATGGTAAAGAACCAGTCGCTTTAGCTGGAGTAATGGGCGGAGACTTTTCTGAAGTTAAAAATGATACAAAAAATGTCGTGATTGAATCTGCTCTTTTTGACCCAGTGAGTATTCGTAAGACTGCATCACGTTTAAATTTACGTAGTGAAGCGTCACAACGTTTTGAAAAAGGAGTATCTCACGTATTCGTCTTAAAAGCATTAAACCGTGCAGCACACTTACTTGAAAAGTATGCAGGTGGTGAAGTTGAAGCACAACTTTTATCTGACGGAACGTTAAACCTTGATGATACTATTATTCAAACATCAGTGAGCTTCTTAAATAAAAGACTCGGTTTAGAGTTAACTTCTAAAGAAGTGAAAGATATATTAGATCATCTCGGTATAAAAGCTGAAGGTGATGACGAACTAACGTGCTACATTCCGTCAAGAAGAGATGACTTAAAAATTCAAGAAGATATTTCTGAAGAAGTAGCGAGAATTTACGGTTACGATAATATTCCGTCAACGTTACCTAAATATAGTAAGATTACGCCAGGTCAATTAACAGATGCGCAAGTTAAAACGAGAAGTATGCGTGAGTTACTAATGTCTAACGGTTTTAGTCAAGCGATTAACTATGCATTAACAAGTGAAGAAAATATCGGTAAATTTACGACATTAAACGAAGGACTTAAGCTTAATATGCCAATGAGTGAAATGCATTCTGTATTAAGAACAAGTCTAATTCCACACCTTGTAGATAATGCGGTTTACAATAAAAATCGTATGCAAGAACGTATTGAGCTGTTCGAAATCGGGAATATATTTAAAACGAATGGTCAAACTAAATTACCAGATGAAATTCAAAAACTTGCAGTACTATCAACAGGAAAAGTCAATGATACGAAGTGGTTAAATACGAGTCATGAACCTGACTTTTATCATATAAAAGGTATTGTTGAAGCGATTTTTACAGAGTTTAACTTATTAAAAGATGTTCGTTTTGAAGCAACAACTGACTACGAAGAGCTTCACCCAGGTCGTAGTGCACATATTTATTTAAACGATGTTAATATCGGCGTCATCGGTGAACTCCATCCGACATATAGTAAAGCACATGACTTAGGTCAAACGACAGTGGCAGAAATTGATTTAGAACATGTATTAGATAAGAGTGAATCTATCATATATGAACCGATTGTTAAATTCCCTTCAATTTCTAGAGACGTTGCTTTAGAAGTTCCTAGAGATGTAACATCACAATCGATTATCGACCTCGTATGGTCATTACGTCCAGACTATTTAGTCGAAATATATCCATTTGACGTCTATGAAGGTGAACATATCGATAATGATAAAAAATCAATCGCATTACACTTAATTTATCAAAACAAAGAAGATACGCTTAAAGATAGCGACGTTAAAGAAGCACATGAACCAGTGTTAGAAAGATTTGAAAAAGAAGGATTTACAATCCGCGAGTAAAAAGAGGCATAATTGCCTCTTTTTTCAATAATTGAATTAGAATTGTTGTGAATACGCACACTGTTCAGTATAATTAAAATAAATTTAAATGAATTATTGAAAGAAAAAGAGAGATTACTATGAACAATAAAAAGAATAGAGTATCTGTAAAAATTTACAATAGTGAATACACGTTAGTTGGTTCAAACGATAAAGAATATTTAGAGTATGTTGCTGAAGCGGTAGATGATAAGCTGTGTGAAGTCGCGCGTATGAATGCTGGACTTGATCTACATCGTAAAGCAGTTCTAACATGCGTGAATTTAATGGACGAATATATCCAGCTCGAAGAAAAGTATGATAAAGTATTAAAAGAACTAAAAGAGCTAAAGGAGTAGTCTATGACACTACTTATATTAATACTGATTATACTAAGTGGAATCGCCGGTTTTAGACGCGGTGGATTATTACAGCTATTACACTTTCTCGGCACAGTTTCAGCATTAGTAATCGCAAGACTGAACTATGAAACACTCGGAAAAAAACTGGATTTAATAATGCCATATCCGTCGAGTGTGTCTGAAGTAGAAAACGTCGTTTTACCAACTATTCAAAATTTAGAACAAGCATATTACTATATGTCTGCTTTTTTATTCATTTTTATCGTCTCTAAATTAATTATTCAAATCATCGTTAGCGTGTTTGACTTTGTCAATCAAATTATATTTGAGAGAAAACGTAGTAAAATTATCGGTACGATTATTGGAGTAATTGAATGTATCTATGTGCTAGCAGTTATTATATTCTTTTTAGCAACTATACCGTCTACCGGTCTACAAGAAGCAATCTCAAATTCTCAACTATCAACGTTTATAATGGATCATACGCTAATTATTTCTGACAAGTTAAAAGACTGGTCACAAATATAATTTAACTAGGGCCAGAAGGCCCTATTTTTTATGGAGGAAAAAGTTATGACGAAAAAAGATATTATCCGATTACTCGAAGATATCGCTATATATTTAGAGTTAAATTTAGAAAACGGGTTTAGAGTTTCTGCCTATAGAAAAGCAGCAGCAGCACTAGAAAGAGATCAGCGTTCGTTTTCAGAAATTGAAAGTTTTTCTGATATTAAAGGAATCGGTAAAGGAACGAGAGAAGTAATTGAGGAATATATAGAAACAGGAGAAAGTAGTCTTTTAAATGAGCTAAAAGAAGAAACACCTGTTGGACTCACATATATGACAAAAATACCTGGACTCGGTGCGAAAAGAGTAGCAAAGATATATGAAACCACTGGAATTAGTACGTTAGATGAATTAGAAAAGTTTTTACGTGACGGTAAGCTTCAAAAGTTACCTGGTTTTGGTAAGAAAACAGAAGAAAATATATTAAATGGTTTACTAGAGTTAAATGATGTTAAACGCTACCCAATTAGTACTGTAATTCACATTAGTGAAACAATTGAAGAATTTTTAAATAATCTAGATTATATTGAAACGTTCGACATTGCCGGGAGCGCAAGACGTTTAGCCGAAACGAGTGGGGATATTGACTTTATTATTAAAACTGATGAGGCAAAGCAGTTTATAAAAGATATTGAAACCGCTGGATTTTTTAAGTTATTTATCGCTAAAGGTGAAAAGAAAACGTCTATTATGTACGAAGAAGGACTCACAAAGATTCAAGTCGACTTTCGTTTAGTGAGTGGTGATGAGTACTATTCAACACTCCAACACTTTACTGGAAGTAAAGAACATAACGTAAGACTTCGTCAGATTGCTAAAGAAAGAAATGAGAAGATTAATGAGTACGGCGTTGAACGTGATGGTGAGATTATTACGTTCAAAAGTGAAACGGAGTTTTATAATCATTTTGATTTACCATTCTACCCACCAGCAATGCGTGAAAATGGAAGTGAAATTGATACAGATATAAGTAATATTGTCACACTTGACGATATTAAAGGTGACATCCATATGCATACGACATATAGTGATGGTGCATTTAATATTCGAGAAATGGTTGAAGCATGTATTGAACGTGGATATGAGTATATAGTGATTACTGATCACTCAAAAAACCTATCCGTTGCTAATGGCTTAAGTGATGAGAGACTAATGAAACAAATTGAAGAAATTCGTAAAATTAATAATGAATATAGTGAAATTGATGTATATGCTGGGACAGAAATGGATATTTTAGCCGATGGTACTCTAGATTACTCTGATGATATACTTAAAGAGTTAGATTACGTTATCGCAAGTATCCATTCAAACTTTAATCAAACGACTGAAGAAATTATGCATCGTTTAAAATCAGCGATGGAAAATCCGTATGTCAGACATATTGCACATCCAACAGGACGATTAATTGGTCGACGTGAGGGATACAAAGTAGACATCGAAGCTTTACTTAAACTCGCAAAAGAGACAAATACAATATTAGAAGTTAATGCAAATCCTCAGCGTCTAGACTTATCAAGTGACGTTATTTATGGTAAAGATGTGATGTTAACAGTAAATACGGATGCCCACCACATCGATCATTTAGAATTTATGAAGTACGGTATCGCGACACTACAAAAAGGGCTAATCAACAAAGAACAAGTATTAAATACAAAAACTAGAAAAGAGTTTAAACAATTTATAGAAGATGGTAAGTGATAATTTATGAATAAGCGTTCAATTCGCGCATTAGAATATAATAAAATACTCGAGCGTGTGAAAGACTATGCAGTAAGTGATAAGACAAAAAGTAAAATATCCGTCGATTTATTTCAAACATCACCTGAAGTCGTTAAAAGTAATTTAAACGAAACAGATGATATTTTAACGATTCTTAGACACCAACATTTAGAGATGGCAGGCATTACGGATATTAAAGGATTCGTTAAGCGTGCACAAATCGGTAGCGTATTAACAGTTAGCGAATTTCTAAAAATTAAAGGTATGTTAAATCGTAAAGATATGCTGATTGATACGATTGAAGCATTTAAAGAAGATGACATAGAACTTTCATCGATTGAAGTATATACAAACGAACTTCCTGAAGATAAAGCACTCTATAAAGAAATTAATAGTACAGTAGACGAAAATGGTGTACTCGATCACGCATCTAACGAGTTGTTAAAAATTAGACGACAAATTAACCGTGAAGAAAGTTCGATTCGTACGAGACTAAATGATATTTTAAGACGTTCGAGTAAACATTTAAGCGATTCAATTATTACGATGAGAAATAACAGATACGTATTACCTGTTAAAGCAGACTCACAAAGTTCAGTCAAAGGGATTGTCCATGACGTGAGTGCGACTGGGCAAACGGTGTATATCGAACCGATGGCAATTGTCGAGTTATCAAATAAGATTTCTAGATTAAGGGAGAAAGAAAACGTAGAAGTTGAAAAGATTCTAGCAGAACTGACAAATCGTGTCGTTGCTGAAGAAAAAGAACTATTACGTATTGACGATATACTACACACTCTCGATTTAATTCACGCAAAAGCAAAATACGGTAATTCAATTAAAGGGACAATACCAAGAGTCGATAGAGATATAGATTTTCATCTATCTCAAGCGTATCATCCACTAATCGATATCGATGAAGTTGTTAAAAATGATGTGTTTATCGATGACTTATCTGTTATTATTACTGGACCGAATACCGGTGGTAAAACAGTGACAATTAAAACAATTGGCTTATGTGTCTTAATGGCACAAAGTGGTATTCCAATTCCAGCTATGGACGGATCAAGACTGCCGATATTTGATAACGTCTATGCAGATATTGGAGACGAACAATCGATTGAACAGTCACTCTCAACATTCTCTAGTCATTTAACAAATATTAGTCATATATTAAACGTCGCAACAAAAAATAGTTTAGTCATACTGGATGAGTTAGGTGCGGGTACAGACCCTGAAGAAGGTGCAGCTCTTGCGATTAGTATATTAGAATTCCTGTTAAATCAAAATATACGTACAATCGCAACGACTCACTATAAAGAACTTAAATCATTTTCGTATAGTCGTGATGACGTTATAAATGCTTCTATGGAATTTGACGTCGATACGTTATCTCCAACATATAGACTGATGATGGGGATACCAGGTAAGTCAAATGCGTTTAAAATTTCTGAAAAACTCGGTTTAGAACAATCTGTGATTCGACGAGCAGAAGAGTTATCTGGTCGAGATAACTATGAAATTAATGAGATGATATCATCGCTAGAATCTCATACGAAAGAAGCGAGAGAAAATGAAAGACAAACGTACGAGTTACTCGAAAATACTAAAGCATTATATAAAGAGTTAAATATTTACTTAAAAGATTATGAAAATCAAAAAGAACGACTAGTTGAAGCGGCTGAAGAAAAAGCAAATCGTATTATTAAAGCATCAGAAGAGAAAGCATCTCGCATCATTGAGGAATTAGAGCTAATGAAAGAACTCGGTGTCGACCATATCGAGTCACATAAACTCATTGACGCTAAAAAAGAATTAACAGACAGTTATTACGAAAAAGATATTAAAAAAGATGTAAAGTCTGACGACACTTCAACATTAGAAATCGGAGATTCTGTAGATGTACTATCATACGGTCAAAAAGGTGAAGTCATCGATATTGAAGGTGACGAAATCTCTGTACAAATGGGTATTATAAAAATGAAAGTCCCACGTAATGAGTTAAAGAAACGTAAAGAGAAAAAGCAAAAGCCAGTAGTCTCTAGACGTGTAAGAAGTCAAAGTATTTCATCAAGTTTAGATTTACGTGGTGAGAGATATGAAGACGCTGTGATTCGATTAGATAGATATTTAGATCAAGTTGTTTTATCGAATTTAAATGAAGTAGAAATTATTCATGGTAAAGGGACTGGCGCTTTAAAAGAAGCGGTAGAAAAGACGTTAAGGCGACATAGTAAAGTAAAATCATTTAGACAAGGGATGCCAAATGAAGGCGGATTTGGTGTAACTATTGTTACAATGAAGTAGGTGTTTAAAATAGATAACTTTGATATGTATAGACTAGCAAAAGTATTAATTGCTTTTGCGATTATTATGTTTATATCTGGAATATTATATTTAACAGTATTCCAATAAGTGTAAGCATAATATTTTTCTATATAATAAAAACTGTTATAATAAAAGAACAATAAAATTTGGAGGCAAATCAAATGGCAATTATTGAAGCAAATGATGCAGAATTTAAAGAAACAATTAGTGAAGGTGTAAAACTTGTTGACTTCTGGGCACCATGGTGTGGACCTTGTAAAATGATTGCACCTGTATTAGAAGAAGTAGCAACTGAGGTTGAAGGTAAAGCGGACATCGTTAAAGTTAACGTTGACGAAAACCAAGCAACAGCTGCTGATTATGGTGTAATGTCAATTCCAACACTTATCTTAATGAAAGACGGAGAAGAAGTGGACAAAGTTGTAGGTTTCCAACCGAAAGAACAACTTGTTTCTCTAATTGAAAAACATATCTAATAAATTTTTAAGCCGCATCAGCGGCTTTTTTTATATCAATTGAGGGATGATGTATGACAGACAACTCACAATTAAGACTAAAACTTTCAGTTTTACCAAAAGAACCTGGTTGTTATTTAATGAAAAATAAAAACGATGTAATTATTTATGTCGGTAAAGCTAAAAATTTAAGAAATCGAGTAAGATCATATTTTACCGGTGCTCACGATGAAAAAACGATGAGACTTGTAAGCGACATCGTCGATTTTGATTTTGTTGTCACAGACTCTGAAGTTGAGTCATTATTACTTGAAAATACACTCATTAAAAAACATCAACCAAGGTATAACATACTTTTAAAGGACGACAAAAGTTATCCATTTATAAAAATTACAAAAGAAAAGCATCCGAGGCTACTTGTCACGCGTACAGTTAAGCCAAGTAATGGGACATATTTTGGGCCGTATCCAAACGCATATAGTGCACACGAAACAAAACGTCTTCTTGACCGTATTTATCCGTTAAGAAAATGTGATACGATGCCAGACCGCTTATGTCTTTATTATCATATCGGTCAATGTTTGGGACCTTGTGTCTATGAGGTCACTCAAAAACAAAATCGAGAAATGATTCAAGGCATTACGAACTTTTTAAATGGTGATACGAAATCTGTCGTGGATGATTTAACGAATAAAATGAATACGGCAGCTGAAGAGTTAGAGTTTGAGCGCGCCAAAGAATACCGAGATTTAATTCATCATATAAATGCAACGATGGAAAAACAAAATATGTTAACAAGCGATATGACAGCTCGAGACTCATTTGGCTATTTTACTTATAATGGTTGGATGTCCATTAGCGTTTTACTTGTACGTAATGGTAAATTGATTGAGAAAAAAGCAGAAATGTTTGCGATGAATGACACCGTCGAAGAAGAATTTAACCGTTTTGTATATCAGTTTTATGAGTTAGATTCTAACTTGAAGCCAAAAGAAGTTCATTTACCAGTAGCAATTAACCCGTCAATCTTAAAAGAAGCGTTACCGATGAAAGTTATCACGCCAAAACGTGGAAGTAAACGAGAAATGGTAGATCTTGCTAATAAAAATGCTGAAATCGCAATTAAAAATCGTTTTGAAATTATTGCTAGAGACGAAGCGCGAACGGTTGAAGCAATAGATACACTCGGTGACGTATTAAACATCGAAGCACCAAGACATATCGAAGCGTTTGATAACTCTAATATTCAAGGCGCAGATCCCGTTAGTGCGATGGTCACATTTATAGATGGTAAACCAGATAAAAAATCATACCGAAAATATAAAATTAAAACTGTTGAAGGGCCGGACGATTATGAATCGATGCGAGAAGTCATCAGACGTCGTTATAGCCGTGTACTACGTGAAGGATCGCCGCTTCCAGATCTTATCATTGTCGATGGTGGAATTGGTCAAATGAATGCTGCAAAAAGCATTTTAAAAGATGAACTTGGAGTTTTTATCCCCGTAGCAGGAGTTAAAAAAGACGATAAGCATAATACAGCAGAATTATTGTATGGTGATAATGCTGAAATTGTTCCCCTTAAGAAAAACTCACAGACATTTTATTTGCTCCAAAGAATACAAGATGAAGTCCATAGGTTTGCGATATCATTTCATAGAAATACGCGTAAAAAATCAGCATTTCGCTCAGCGCTAGATGATATTGAAGGTTTAGGACCAAAACGTAAACAATCGATATTACGAGCGTTTGGTTCCGTTGAAAATATAAAAACTAAATCAGTTGAAGACTTTAAAAGAATTGGAATTCCTGAAAACGTCGCTGAGAGAATCGTTGAAAAACTTCAGAATAATAAGTGAAAAGGCTTTAATCAATCTTGATTTAAGTAATGAGGAGTCGTAAAATAATAAGCAACACTATGATTTGTTAATTTGGTTAGGGGGGACAATAGTGTCTAAACAAGATTCGAGCTATTTTGTGAGAAGATTGCATTCATTGCTTGGTGTTATACCACTAGGTGTATTCTTAGTCCAACACTTAGTGATTAACAACTTTGCGACACGAGGACCAGAAGCGTTCAACACAGCGGCTGGTGTCATGGGTAACTTACCATTTGTTTTAGTATTAGAAACATTTGTAATTTACTTACCAATTTTATTCCACGGAATTTATGGGGTTTACATCGCGTTTACGGCTAAAAACAACGTCGGACGTTACGGTACATATAGAAACTGGATGTTCTTACTCCAAAGAATTACAGGTATTCTTGCTTTTGTATTCATTGCGATACACGTGTACCAAACACGTTTCCAAGTATTGTTCGGTGCAGAGGTTAACTTTGACATGATGGCTGATATTCTAGAAAATCCATTTTGGTTTGTATTTTACGTAATCGGAGTACTTTCAGTAGTATTCCACTTTGCGAACGGATTATGGTCATTTATGATTACTTGGGGTATTACGCAATCTCCTAAATCACAACAAGTGATGAGCTACGTAGCAATTATCGTATTTGTTATCGTTGGATTTATCGGAGTTCAAACATTATTCGCATTTATTTAAAGGAGTGTCATTAATGGCAAATAATAAAGTTATCGTTGTCGGTGGAGGACTTGCAGGTCTTATGGCAACGATAAAAGCAGCGGAAAGTGGTGCACAGGTCGATCTATTTTCAATCGTTCCAGTAAAACGATCGCACTCAGTATGTGCACAAGGTGGAATTAACGGTGCCGTCAATACTAAAGGTGAAGGTGACTCACCATATAAACACTTTGACGACACAGTTTATGGTGGAGACTTTTTAGCAAACCAACCACCTGTAAAAGCTATGACAGAAGCAGCACCAAAAATCATTCACTTACTTGATCGTATGGGAGTTATGTTCAGCCGTACGCCAGAAGGTTTACTTGACTTCCGTCGTTTTGGTGGAACACTTTACCACCGTACTGCATTTGCTGGTGCAACGACTGGTCAACAATTACTGTATGCTCTTGATGAGCAAGTAAGAAAGTTCGAAGTTGAAGGATTAGTTAATAAATTTGAAGGATGGGAATTCCTAGGAATTGTTAAAGATTCTGAAGGACGTGCGAGAGGAATTACAGCTCAAAATATTAAATCAGGTGAAATTAAATCATTTGGTGGAGATGCTGTAATTATGGCAACTGGTGGACCTGGTATCATCTTTGGTAAGTCTACAAACTCAATGATCAATACAGGTTCAGCGGCATCTATCGTTTATCAACAAGGTGCAATTTACGCGAACGGTGAATTTATCCAAATTCACCCAACAGCAATTCCTGGAGATGACAAGTTACGTCTTATGAGTGAATCTGCACGTGGTGAAGGTGGACGTATTTGGACATATAAAGACGGTAAACCTTGGTATTTCTTAGAAGAAAAATATCCAAACTATGGTAACTTAGTACCGCGTGACATCGCAACTCGTGAAATCTTCGATGTATGTGTGAATCAAAAATTAGGTATTAACGGTGAAAACATGGTTTACCTTGATTTATCACACAAAGATCCACATGAGTTAGATGTTAAATTAGGTGGAATTATCGAAATTTACGAGAAATTTACTGGAGATGACCCACGTAAAGTTCCAATGAAAATCTTCCCAGCAGTTCACTATTCAATGGGTGGATTATACGTAGATTACGATCAAATGACAAATATTCCTGGACTATTTGCTGCAGGTGAATGTGATTATTCACAACACGGTGCAAACAGACTAGGTGCAAACTCATTATTATCAGCAATTTACGGTGGTATGGTCGCAGGGCCAAATGCTATTGAATATGTAAATTCTTTAGAAAAATCATATGAAGATGTTGACGCTTCAATCTATGACGATGCAGTTAAGCACGAAGAAGATCGTTGGCACAACATTCTAAATATGAAAGGTGAAGAGAACGCATATCAACTACATCGTGAACTTGGTGAGTTAATGACACACAACGTAACGGTTGTACGTGAAAACGACAAATTAGTAGAAACTGATAAAGAAATCGTTAAGCTCATGGAAAGGTATCATAATATCAACATGGACGATACAAAACAGTGGAGTAACCAAGCGGCGTTCTTCACTCGACAATTATGGAATATGCTCGTGTTAGCGCGTGTAATCACAATCGGTGCATTAAACCGTAACGAATCACGTGGTGCACACTACAAACCAGAATTCCCTGACCGTAATGACGAAGAGTGGCTAAAAACTACGAAAGCCCACTATGAAGGTCCTACAGAAGCACCACGTTTTGAGTATGAAGATGTCGATGTTAGCTTAATCGAACCACGCGTACGTGACTATACTAAGTAATCTGAAAGGAGTATTTAATAATGGCAAAAGAAACAATTAAATTAAAAATAAAACGCCAAGAAAACCCAGAATCACAAAGTTACTGGGAAGACTTTGAAATTCCTTACAGACCGAATATGAACGTCATCAGTGCGCTTATGGAGATTCAAAGAAATCCAGTAAATGCTAAAGGAGAAAAAACAACACCTGTTACTTGGGACATGAGTTGTCTTGAGGAAGTATGTGGTGCGTGCTCAATGGTTATAAATGGGAATGCGCGTCAATCATGTACTGCATTAATCGATCAGTATACTCAACCAATCACGTTAGAACCGATGAGCACATTCCCGATTGTAAGAGACTTACAAGTCGACCGCTCACGTATGTTTGATAGCTTAAAACGTGTGAAAGCTTGGGTACCAATTGACGGTACATATGACTTAGGTGCAGGACCTCGTATGCCTGAAAAACAACGTCAAGCTGCTTATGAATTATCTAAATGTATGACGTGTGGTGTATGTTTAGAAGTATGTCCAAACGTTAATGATAAGTCTGACTTTATTGGTGCAGCACCAATTTCACAAGTACGTTTATTTAACTTACACCCAACAGGTCGTATGAACAAAGATGAAAGATTAGATGCGCTTATGGGTAAAGGTGGAGTATCAGAATGTGGTATGGCACAAAACTGTGTAAAAGCTTGTCCAAAAGGTATTCCATTAACAACTTCAATCGCTTCTATGCAAAGAGAGACAACATTCCATATGTTTAAATCTTTCTTTGGTAGTGATCACGAAGTAGAATAATAACTAAAAGATGTGTTTCGGCACATCTTTTTTTATTTCAATTTTCATTTAATGATATAATGTACCCATATCGTTTAAGGTGGGGAATATTATGTCTTTTGCCAGTAGTAACGAATCTATTGAAAAATCGTTAAGAAAACTATCTGTACAGTTAAGATTATATGGTCGTGAAATACTAAAAGAATACAAGTTATCAAAAATTCAATTTATAGCTTTACAATGGGTAAATGATTCAAGTGGTATCACAATTGGACAAGTTGCTAAAAATCTAGATTTAGCATATTCAACAACAACAGATATTATCGATAGACTTGAAAAAAATGGTTTTGTAAGACGAGAACGTAGCGAAACTGATAAAAGACTTGTACAAGTTAAAATAGAACCTACAGGTTTAGAATTGATTGAAAGAGTTATTGAAAAACGTATTGAGTTTATCGAAGAAATTACGCAAGATCTAGATTTAAATGAAAAAGAATTATTAACAAAACTACTTGAAAAAATGATGGACAAAAGCGAGTCGGTCCGCTATGAATAATAAAGCAATTGGTGTTATGGATTCCGGTGTCGGTGGACTGACAGTAGTTAAAGAATTAGTCAGACAACTTCCAAAAGAAAAGATTATTTATTTTGGAGATAGTGTGAGATGTCCTTATGGTGAACGATCTACAGAGGAAGTTATGGATTTTACAGAAGAAATCTTTCAATTTTTAAGTCGTAAAGATATTAAAGTGTTTATCATTGCTTGTAACACCGCAACGGCTGCAGCAATTAGTAAGATTAGAGAGATTACAAATATACCAGTTATTGGTGTGATTATGCCGGGCTCTAGAAGAGCGTTACAAATATCTAATAATAACGACATTGTTGTACTCTCAACACGTGGAACGAAAAATTCTCATAAGTATAAATCGACGATTCAAAAGATTAACGATCATGCGAACGTGTTAGAAATTGCTTGTCCGAAGTTTGTTCCATTAATAGAATCTGGAGACTATAAGATCAAAGAAATTCGAGACAAAGTCATCGATGAAACGTTAAATACTTTAAAAAGGATTTCAGCAGATACCATAATACTCGGCTGTACACATTATCCTTTAATCAGTAATTATATTAATGATTATTTTAACAATGAAAAAAACATCGTCGACTCAGGATTTGAAACTGCAAGAGATGTGAGTACGTTACTTGAGTTTAAAAAATTACTCAGTAACCGTAAAGGTGAAGTTATCCACGATATTTATGTTCACGGTGATTATAAACAGTTTGAACAAATTTTAAATGAGTGGATGCCTAACTTTAAATACACAATACAATCAGTAGAACTATAGGAGATTTATATGAAAAAAATTGTAATCGCAAGTGGTAACGAAGGTAAAATTAACGATTTTAAATCGATATTTAAAGAATTTGAAGTCATTGGTATTAAAACATTGCTCGATGATTTTGAGCCAGTTGAAGATGGTCAATCATTTAAAGAGAATGCGTTAATTAAAGCAATAGAAGGAGCTAAACGTACGAATTTACCAGTCGTAAGCGACGACTCTGGATTATCAGTAGAAGCGTTAGAAGGAAAACCAGGCATTAAATCTGCAAGATTTGCTGGTGAGCATGCAACAGATGATGAAAATAATAAAAAACTACTCGATTTACTTGAAGGAAAAGAAAATCGTTCAGCATATTTTACTTCTGTAATTGCTGTTGCCTTCCCAGACGGCACAACTTCAACTTATGAAGGTGCGGTATTTGGTGAAATATTAGAAGCACCAGTTGGCAACAACGGATTTGGATATGATCCTTTATTTCAGACGCTAGACGGTATTAAGTTTGGTGAAATTTCAACAGATGAAAAATCAGAAATTTCTCACCGAAAAAATGCAATTGATAAATTACTCAAAGATGAAGAGTTATTTAAAAAACTTCAAAAATAGGTGATCAAATGAAAGTGTTAATCGTAAGTGATAACCATAATGAAAGAAAGATTATCGAAGCATTACCTAAAATAGTACATGCAGATCTATACTTGCATTTAGGAGATAGTGAATTTTCTTATGAGGATGATATTTTAAAAGCATTTCACTGTGTAAGAGGTAATACAGATTTTGATATGCAGTTTAAAGATGAGGATTTATATAATGGAAGTATTTTCTTTACACATGGACACTTATATAACGTAAATAGTAACCGAGATATGCTCGCAGCTAAAGCAAAAGCACTTGGTGCAACATATGCATTATACGGTCATACACATGTTTCTAAAGTCGAAAAGATTAACGACGTGTACTGCATTAATCCAGGATCTATTCAATCATCTAGAAGTGAATATCCAGAGTCGTATGCGATTTTAGATACCGATAAAAATGTAGTGACTTACTATTCAAGAAAGCACGAGCAAATTGAAATCATCGAATTGAAATAACTGATTATAAAAAATGTATAATTATAAAAAAAGATGTTGACATCTTGGATACGAGTTGATTATAATAGTTATTGTGTTCGTTGATAGGTCCTGGTAGCTCAGCAGGATAGAGCAATGGCCTTCTAAGCCATCGGTCGGGGGTTCGAATCCCTCCCAGGACGTAATTAAAGCCTGTAACTTTAAAAGTTACAGGCTTTTTTATTTATCTATTATTTTAAATTTATAGGAAATGGTGATACGTCAAAACCAAATACGAGTGGTAGTAATAAGTATGCAATGACGACGATAACTGCCCATGCAATTAAGTTTAACCATACTCCTGCACGGACCATTTCTCCAATTGAGATTTTTCCTGTACCAAATACAATTGCATTTGGAGGAGTACCAACTGGTAACATGAACGCACAGTTTGCTGCCATTGCAGCTGACGCCATTAAAATCATTGGGTGAACGTCTAATGTTACTGATAAAGCAGCGAGTAATGGGATAATCATTGTGGCTGTTGCAGTATTCGAAGTAATTTCTGTTAATAATAAAATGAATAATGCAACGATTGCAACGATGAATATTACAGGTAAACCATTAATAATAACAAGTTGTTCAGAAAGCCATTTATCAAGTTCTGACGTCGTAATTGCTTTAGCAATCGCTAAACCTGCGCCAAACAGTAATAATACACCCCACGGAACATCTTTAGCAGCTGACCAGTCTAATAGTTTTCCATTAGTTTCTTTAGCAGGGATTGTAAATAATAGAACTGTAATGAACATTGCGATTGTACCGTCCTGTACGAGTGAGAATAGTTCGATATCACTGACAAACCCTCGAACAATCCATAAAAGAGCTGCAAGTAAAAATACAATTAAAACCGCAATTTCTTCATAACTCATTTTACCTAACTTTTTAAGTTCTCTTTCAATTGTTTCTTTACCGCCGGGTAAATTTTTCATATCTGATTTAAATACGAAGTAATTTAAGTATCCCCACGCGAGTATTAATAGAATAATTACTGTTGGGACTCCAACAAGCATCCACCGAGCGAAACTTATTTCAAATCCAAAAATCTCACTCATTTGACCAGATAAAATAATGAGTGGAGGTGTACCAATTAATGTACCAAGTCCACCAATCGTACCAGCATAACCGATAGATAATACTAGAACTTTTTCAAATTTAACGAGATGTTTATGATCTTTTTCATCAGTTAGGCTTTGTGCTTCTAAAATTAGTGCTAAACCGATTGGAATCATAATCATAACTGCTGCTGTGTTCGAGACGAACATACTCATTAAACCAGTGGCTAACATAAAACCGAAAACGATTTTAGAAGTTGTCGTTCCGATTAAATTAATAATCGTTAAAGCAACTCTAGTATGTAAATTCCATCTCTCCATTGCAATCGCTAACATAAAACCACCTAAGAATAGAAAGATGATGTCTGCTCCGTAGTTTGAAGCAGTATCTCCAGCACTCATAACTCCTCCTAATGGGAACAAGACAAGTGGAAGTAAAGATGTTGCTGGAATTGGGATTGGTTCAGTAATCCACCAAATGGCAATCCAAGTGGTTGCACCAAAAACAAATACTGCTTCGCTCGATAAAGAATCCGTTTTCATAAATACTAAAATTAAAACGAATAATAATGGCCCAAGTATAAGTCCAATCATCTGAGCAACATTAAAACTTTTTTTAGATTCCATATTATAAACTCCTCTCTAAATTGATATACGTAAATTATATCAGAAAAATAAATAATAATACCGTTTTCATTAAAAATGTCTACTGAAACAATTTCAGTAGACAATATATTTAATCAATAAGTTTTAAACGTGTTTTAAGTGTATTAAATATTATCGCACCAATTAAACCGACAATTAATGTTGATAAAAATATTGCAACGACTGACGGCCAGTATGGAATACCTAAAACATATTTCAACATTAATGAAACGATTAGTCCGCATACGATAGCATACTGCAGAATATTGATCCATAAGTTTTTAATGAAATAACTTATCGTGTAAGAAACAATCGCACAACTTAAACCGACTAAAACATCGATGTAACCGAGCGGTGAAAAGAAGTTTGCTACTGTTACTCCGATTAAAATGCCGGGGATAAATTTCCTATTGATGAAAGGAATTATCGCAAGCATTTCAGATACGCGGATCTGTATCATTCCGTGACCAATCGGATTTATCGTTGTAAGTACAACGTATAATGCAGCGATCACTGCATTAATCGCAAGATATTTTCCATTTTGATTCACATGAATTCTCCTTAGTTTTTTATACAGGGAAGTTTTCGAACCTGTTATCTTTGAAAAATTATAGCAAAACGTGTTAAAGATTACTATAGTATAATAAGAATAATAAAATTATAGGAGTTATAACATGAGTAAATTTGATGAAATGATTTTAGTCGTAAATAGAGAACAGTTATTTAATAATGAAGCATATGCTTTTAATGGATTTTTAAGTCAAAAAGATGATTTATTTAATAAAATTACTGCGTCACTTAAAGACTTTGAGGTTAAACGTCGCGGAGATATGGAAGAAGATGAATCATTTAAACAACTTGTTTCTTATACAATTGTTGAAAGTGATGACGAGATCTTAGTTTATAAACGCTTAACAGGTGGCGGGGAGTCTCGTTTACACGGGTTAAATTCAATTGGTGTTGGTGGCCATATGAATGATATTGAATCAGAAAGTGATATTAAAGAAAAAATGTTTGAAAATGCAGCGAGAGAACTTGAAGAAGAAATTGCAATGAGTAAATCTGATTTAAAAGACTTCGAGTTAATCGGTCTAATTAACGACGATAACAACGCTGTAGGACGTGTTCACATCGGATTAGTGTTTAAAGTTGAAGTCGACAAAGATAAGGTTTATTCAAATGAAGAAGACACGTTAGAACTAATTTGGTCTAAAGAAAACAAATTAACTGACCTTGGTGATTATGAGTCTTGGAGTGAATTAATAATTCGTGATTTATATGAAAGATAAAATCACTACACACCCGAGATTTATAAGAAAGTTAGAAAAAGATCTAGAATTTTTGTATACAAATAATGATTACGATTCATTTATAGAACGTTTCAATGAATATGAAACAGTTACTTCAAATATAAATTTAGACTTAATTGAAATGTTTTATCATATTTTAATTAGTAAAAAAGAATATGAATTGATGTATCAATACGCTGAGAAAAATTTCCAAACGAAAGAAATGACAAGAGAAGAAGCTGAAATTCACTTTAATATGATTCTTCAGTCACTTTTTAATCTTGGTATGTATGAAGTACTACTTGAGTGGTCAGAAATTATCGTTGCCACTGGAGAAAGTAGTGGGATTACACCGTCTTTACTAAAATTTGCGAAACATTGTAAAGAGTATGCAGCGAAACAAATGGCTAACGGAGTCCACAGCGAAGACATCTCTGAAGCATCGAGTGAAGACATTGACATCGACAAAAGTTTATATTCTTCAAACAAAGCATTAGTAATTACCGCACTCGAATATTTAATCGATAAAAAAGACGATTCATATGGTCAAGATGTTTACTCATTGTTAAAAAAGGAAACAGCAATAAGTGTATCTTCTATGATGATTATTTATTTAAAAGAAATAGAATACGATGCAGTTATAGAAGTAAATAAGTTTGGGGAAGCATTTAAGCATCATACGAGCGAATTTAAGCCGTTTGAAACGTCCGCAAAAATTAGTCAGACGATAAAATGGATTGTCGAAGATGGTAATATACGATTAGATAACGAAGAGAGAATTGAGCAAGCAATCGAAATGTTTTTAAACATTAGTATCTTGTGGTATCCTCTAAAAGTGCCATTTACACCGAAAGAACTCGCAAAAGGGTTCATATCATATACTAAGGTGTTAAATAATGAATTATCCGTCCAATCTTTTTATGGACATGTTGCAGAATGGATATTAAAAATAGAAGATGAAATTCGCAGCTAATGTAACTTTGATTAGAAATTTGAATATGTTACAATGTATTGGTTAAATGAAAATATGTAATTAACGGAGGAAATGATTATGTCTCAAACACAAACTTGGGAAAAGAAAGAAGGAAATGTAGGTACATTAACAATTACAGTACCTGCTGAAGAATTCGATAACGCATTAGATCAAGCGTTCAACAAAGTAAAAAAAGATATTCAAGTACCTGGATTCAGAAAGGGTAAAATTCCTCGTCAAATGTTTGACAAACGTTTTGGTGTAGAAGCATTATATCAAGATGCTTTAGACATTATTTTACCAACAGCGTACGGTAAAGCAGTTGAAGAAACAGGTATTAAACCAGTTGATCAACCACAAGTTGACGTAAAAGAAATCGAACAAGGTAAAGACTTAGTGCTTACTGCAGAAGTAACTGTAGAGCCAGAAGTTGAACTTGGGGAATATAAAGGTCTAGAAGGTAAAGAAATCGATGCAGAAGTTACTGAAGAAGACGTTAACGAACAAATCGAAGCTTTACTTGCTCAGTATACTGAACTTGTCGTTAAAGATGGTGAAGTAGCTGAAGGTGACGTAGCAAACATCGACTTCAAAGGTTTCGTAGATGGTGAAGCATTTGAAGGTGGAGAAGCAGAAGGTCACGACCTTGAAATCGGTAGCGGTACATTCATTCCTGGATTTGAAGAACAACTTGTTGGACTTAAAGCAGGAGACGAAAAAGATGTAAAAGTAACTTTCCCTGAAGAGTACCAAGCAGAAGAACTTCAAGGTAAAGAAGCAACATTCGAAGTAAAAGTTAACGAAGTAAAAGAAAAAGAAACTTCAGAATTTAACGATGACTTCGTTAAAGAAGAACTAGAAGGCTTTGACGATGCTGAAACAGCTGAAGATGTTAAAGCAAAAATCACTGAAGACTTAAAAGCATACAAAGAACAAGAGAAAGACTTCGAATTAAGAGAGTCACTAGTTGTTCAAGCTTCTGAAAACGCAAAAATGGAAATTCCTGAAGCGATGGTAGAAAGCGAACAACAAAGAATGTTACAAGAATACGAACAACGTCTTGCACAACAAGGTCTTAACTTAGAATTATTCGAGCAAATCTCTGGTCAGTCAAAAGAAGATTTACTTGAACAAATGAAAGACGATGCATTCAAACGTGTACGTACTGGACTTACTTTACAAGCAATTTCAGATGCTGAAAATATCGAAGCAAGTGAAGAAGATATCGACAATGAATTACAAAAATTAGCTGAACAATTCCAAATGGCTAAAGAAGATATTAAAAATGTACTTGGTGATTTAACTGTTATTGAAAATGACATTAGAAACCAAAAAGCAATTGAATTCTTAGTAGATAACAGAAAACAATAATTGCTTCATTCAGATGCTCTATACATTAAGATGTGTAGGGCATCTTTTTATCAGTACAATTTATTTGAAAGAGTAGTTATACTAGTGTAATATACGAATGAGCGAAAGGTCGGTGCAATACATGTTTAAATTTAATGAAGATAATCAAGATCTGACATGTAGTTTCTGTGGGAAAAACCAAGATCAAGTTCAGAAACTAATTGCCGGTAGTGGCGTCTACATTTGTAATGAATGTATTGATTTATGCCATGAAATTATAGAAGAAGAATTAAAAGACTCACCAAAGGAATTGTTAACAGATATTCCTAAACCAGGTGAAATTCAAGCAGCGCTTGATGAGTACGTCATTGGCCAAGAGAAAGCAAAACGTGCATTGAGTGTTGCAGTATATAACCACTATAAACGTGTGAATCATGAAAGTGATGATGAAGTTGAAATCTCAAAAAGTAACATCGCTTTAATCGGACCAACTGGTTCAGGTAAAACGTTACTCGCACAAACTTTAGCGCGTACTTTAGAAGTACCATTTGCGATTGCAGATGCGACAAGTTTAACTGAAGCAGGGTATGTTGGTGATGACGTAGAAAATATTCTATTACGTTTAATTCAAGCTGCAGACTATGATATTGAACGCGCTGAAAAAGGTATTATCTATGTCGATGAAATCGATAAAATCGCACGTAAAAGTGAAAATACGTCAATTACACGTGACGTTTCAGGTGAAGGTGTACAACAAGCGCTATTAAAAATACTTGAAGGCACGGTTGCAAGTGTCCCACCACAAGGTGGACGTAAACATCCGAACCAAGAATCAATTCAAGTGGATACGAAAGACATCTTATTCATTTTAGGTGGAGCATTCGATGGAATTGACGAAATTATTAAACGTCGTATCGGTGCGAAAGTTATCGGTTTTGGTAGTAGCGAAGAAAGTGTTGAAACTGAAGATGAGTTAATGGCGCTTGTGCGTCCAGATGATCTTCAAAGCTACGGTTTAATACCAGAGTTTATTGGACGTGTACCAATCATTGCGAACTTAGAAGAATTAGATGCTGACGCATTAACTTCTATTTTAACTGAGCCTAAAAATGCGTTAGTAAAACAATATAGACGTATGCTTGAGTTAGATGATGTTGAGTTAGAATTTGACGAAGAAGCACTTGTTGCGGTTGCAGAACTTGCAATCGAAAGAAAAACAGGTGCACGTGGATTACGCTCAATTATCGAAGAGCGTATGGTAGATATTATGTTTGATGTACCTTCAAATGATAATATTAGTAAAGTACGTATTACTAAAGATACAATTGTCAATGAGACAGATCCTTTAGTGTACGACAAAGAAGGTAACGAAATAACTTTAAATAAACAAAGTGCATAAATTTAATCGAGGCTGTCTTAATTTAAGACGGCCTTTTTTTAGAGGTGAAAATAATGAAATTAAATCCAAATAATATTGAGTTTTTAATATCAGCAGTACAAAAAGAACAATATCCTAATACAGGATTAAAAGAAGTTGCGATGGCTGGACGCTCTAACGTCGGTAAATCTAGTTTTATTAACGCGATTACAGGACGAAAAAATATCGCAAGGATTTCAAGTAAACCAGGTAAAACAGTAACGTTAAACTTCTATAATGCTGATGATCAGTTTGTATTTGTAGACGTTCCAGGATATGGGTATGCGAAACAATCTAAAAAGGAACGTGAAAAATGGGCGGAGATGATTGAAAATTATTTTATACATAGAGAAACTTTAGAAGCGTGTGTACAAATCATCGATTTACGTCACCCACCAACTGACGATGATATTTTAATGTATGATTTTTTAAAGCAACTTGATATTAAAACAATTATTGTAGCAACAAAGTCAGACAAAATTTCTAAAAGTCGACTTCAAAAACATGTTTCAATTATTC
Organism: Candidatus Nosocomiicoccus stercorigallinarum; assembly: GCA_019119225.1. Taxonomy (GTDB): domain Bacteria; phylum Bacillota; class Bacilli; order Staphylococcales; family Salinicoccaceae; genus Nosocomiicoccus; species Nosocomiicoccus stercorigallinarum. The sequence continues at coordinate 34,614 of DWXM01000071.1, read as the reverse complement.
GAAAAGAATTAGAATTAGAAGACGAAGATGTTATTATTCCATTTTCTTCGACTGAAAAATACAATGTAGATAAAGTTTTACACGCAATTGAGGAGAGACTTTAACAAATTTTTGAACTTTGTGTTAAAACCATCAAAGACACGGTTTTATCTGATAGTATTAATAGAGTATTGAAAAAAGCTAGGTAAGGGGCAATCTAAATGCATGTTATTGCACTTAGTCTAAATTATAGAAAAGCAAGCGTCGAAGAACGTGAGAAACTGAATTTTGAAGATAATGAAATCGTGCCAGCGCTTCATACTTTAAGAGATCAAAAAAGTATTTTAGAAGCAGTCATTTTTTCAACATGTAATCGTACAGAGTTATATGTTGTTACTGATCAAATTCATACAGGCGCATATTATACGAGAAACTTTTTAAGTGAACATTTTAATGTTTCTCTCGATACAATAAAAAACATTACTGAAATTAAAGTAAATGAAGATGCGATACGACATTTATACCGAGTCGCAGCAGGACTCGATTCAATGGTGCTTGGTGAGACACAAATTTTAGGTCAAATTCGCGATGCGTTTATTCTCGCACAAGAGGAGCATACGACAGGTAAAATATTTAACAAGTTATTTAAAGAAGTAATTACTGTTGCTAAACGTGGACACAATGAAACAGAAATTTCTAAACATGCAGTATCTATGTCTTATGCAGCAGTAGAACTTGCGAAAAATATCTTTAAAAATATCAAAGACTTAAAAGTATTAGTACTCGGTGCAGGAGAGATGTCGGAAGAATCATTATTAAATTTAACGTCTAATGGTGTAACTGATGTTACAGTCGTTAACCGTAACCCGGATAATGCACGTACACTTGCGGAGAAATATTTAGGAAATTATAGACCGTTAGATGAACTAGAAGATGCTTTAAAGGATACAGATATTGTTATTTCAAGTACTGGTGCACCGGACTTTATTATTACTGAAGATATGATTGAAAAAATCAAAGGTAACAATGAAGAACGTTCACTTATTTTAATTGATATCGCAGTACCGAGAGATATCGATCCAAATGTTGGTTATATCGATAATGTATACTATTATAACGTCGATGACCTAAGTGGTATTGTAGATGGCAATTTAGAAAAAAGAAAAGAAGAAGCAAAAAAGATTGAATCAATGATAGATCAATCGACTGCTGAATATCTAAACTGGGTGGAAATGCAAGGTGTACTTCCAGTAATTGAAGCGATGCGTACGAAAGCATTAAATATTCACGAATCGACATTTAATAGTATTAATAACAAACTCGATTTATCAAAACGTGAAAAAACAATTATCTCTAAACATATGAAGAGTATTATTAACCAAATGTTACGTGATCCTATTACGTATACAAAAGAACTTGCCGATGAACGAAAAGGTGCAGTTCAATTAACAGAGCTCGAACACATTTTTGGAATTGAACAAATTGTAGAAGACATTCACGAAAGACATAATGAAGAGTACAAAAGAAGAGAGCAATTAAGAAGAGAAAAACAACCGATTAGAAAGTAGGCACATTATGAAAACAGTTGTAGTAGGTACAAGACGTAGTGGTCTTGCAAAAACTCAAACACTTCAATTAATTGAAGCATTAAAAAAGAAAAATCCAGATGTAAACTTTGAAGTTAAAGAAATTGTCACTAAAGGTGACAAAATTGTTGACCGCCAGTTAAGTAAAGTTGGTGGGAAAGGACTTTTCGTGAAAGAGATTGAACATGCTTTAAAAGTTGGCGACATCGATATGGCTGTTCATTCATTAAAAGATGTACCAAGTGAACTTCCTGACGGCTTTAAATTATCCGCAGTACCGATTCGTGAAGATCGACGCGATGCATTTTTATCTAACGATAATATTCCGTTTAAAGAGTTACCATCGGGTGCGATTGTCGGCACATCAAGCTTACGCCGCGCAGCACAACTTCAAGAATTACGTGATGATATTACAGTGAACTGGGTTCGTGGAAATATAGATACACGTATTCAAAAAATGCGTGACGGTGAATACGACGCGATTATACTTGCAGCTGCAGGATTAAAAAGAATGGGTTGGAGTGACGATATTGTCACAGAATACTTTGACCCAGAAGAATTTGTCCCAGCTGTTGCACAAGGTGCTTTAGGTGTAGAAATTAGAGATGATGACCGTGAAGTTCATGAAATCTTATCTACGATTCATGACGATGTTACTGCGACTGAAACAACGGCAGAGCGTACATTCCTAAAAAGAATGGACGGAAGTTGTCAAGTACCGATTGGTGCGAGCGCACAATTTGTCGATGACGAATTATATTTAACAGGATTAATAATGAGTGAAGATGGCAGTGAAAAGTATCTCGTGAAAAAATCTAACGATGATCCGGTAACACTCGGTAACCTCGTTGCAGACGAAATGGAAAAAATGGGTGCAAAAGAAATTATTGATGAAATCAACAAAAATAAGTAAAGTCATCGTCACTCAAAGTCACTTTAGAGATGTAAATACATCTCTAGGGTTACTGCACCTTCCGATTATTACATTTGAAAAGTTAGAATATAATCGTGAAAAATTAAATATTGATTATGACTGGGTAGTTATAACGAGTAAAAACACCGTTAAATTTTTCTATAATGAATTAAAAACATTGAACGTTAAATCTATCGCTTCGATTGGGAAAACGACGACTGAAGCATTAAAAGATGCTGGGTTTCATGTTGACTTTGAACCGAGTGATTATACCCAAGAAGGATTTAAAGAAGAGTTTGATGTTAAAAGAGATACTAGAGTTCTTTATCCAGCAAGTAAAGATAAACGTTCGATTATGAGAGATTATTTTATAGAAAAAGGTGCGAATTTAACAGAAATCGCGTTATATCAACCCGCACCGAATAAGGAATCAATTAATCAATTAAAAAAAGAATTAAAAAATATTGACGGTTTAACGTTTTCTAGTCCGTCAGGTGTTCACGCTTTTATGAAATATTTTAATAAAGCGGATTTAGCACACATTAAAGTTGTTTCGATTGGACACGTTACTCAAAAGGCGTTAATGAGCTACGGTATACACACTCATATTCCTAAAGAAGCAACGTTAGAATCGATGATTAAACTAATGGAAGAGGAGTTTCAAAATGAAATTTGATAGACATCGTCGTTTAAGAAAGTCAGAGTTTATGAGAGATTTAGTGAGAGAAACGTCACTTAAAAAAGAAGATCTTATTTATCCAATTTTTGTCGTTGAAAAAGATGACGTTAAAAAAGAAATTCCTTCAATGAAGGGTATCTACCAAATCTCATTAAATTTACTTGAAGAAGAGTTAAAAGAAGTTTACGAACTCGGCATTAAGTCAGTGATATTTTTCGGCGTACCAAACCATAAAGACGACGTTGGTAGTGGTGCATATGACGAAAATGGTATTGTGCAAGAAGCATGTAAACTTGCTAAAAAGCTATATCCAGACTTAATCGTTATTTTAGATACTTGTCTATGTGAATATACAGACCATGGACACTGCGGAGTTATAAACGAACATACTAAAGACGTCGATAACGATAAAACACTCCCACTTCTAATTGAAACAGCAATTTCTCAAGCAAAAGCTGGTGCGGATATCATTGCACCGTCTAACATGATGGATGGATTTGTAACTGAAATTCGTGACGGGTTAGACAACGCTGGATTTTACGATGTACCAATTATGAGTTACGGTATTAAATATGCATCTAAATTTTATGGACCATTTAGAGATGCTGCAGAATCTACACCGTCATTCGGTGACAGAAGAACGTATCAAATGGATCCAGCAAACCGCTTAGAAGCGTTAAGAGAATTAGAAAGTGATACACGCGAAGGTGCTGATATGATGATTGTAAAACCTGCATTATCATATTTAGATATTATTCGTGACGTTAGAAATCATTCTAACTTACCGATTATTGCATATAACGTAAGTGGAGAATACGCAATGACAGTCAATGCAATTGAGCAAGGTTTACTTGATGAAGAAGTGATTATCGAACAGATGCTATCAATTAAACGTGCAGGTGCAGATATGATCATGACTTACTTCGCTAAAGAATTATGTAAAAAAATCGACAAAGGAGAAATTTAATGATGTACGAGAATTCTAAGAAGTTATTTGATGAAGCTGTTGATTTAATGCCTGGTGGGGTAAACTCACCGGTCCGTGCATTTAAATCAGTAAATATGGATCCATTATTTATTGAAAGTGCAAAAGACGCTCGTGTAAAAGACGTCGATGGTAATGAATATCTAGATTACGTTTTAAGCTGGGGACCGTTAATTTTAGGTCACTCTGACGATGAAGTCGTTGAAGCAATTAAAACTCAAGCTGAAAAAGGGTCATCATTCGGTGCACCAACAGCTGTTGAAAATGAATTAGCGAAACTCGTCATTGACAGAGTACCTTCAGTTGAGATGTTACGCTTTGTATCTTCAGGTACCGAAGCAACACTCGCTGCACTTAGACTTGCTAGAGGTTACACAAATAGAAATAAAATCTTAAAATTTGAAGGCTGCTACCATGGTCACAGTGACTCACTTCTAATTAAAGCAGGTAGTGGTGTCGCAACACTCGGTTTACCAGACTCACCTGGTGTGCCTGAAGGAACGGCAAAAAACACAGTGACTGTTCCTTTTAACGATAAAGAAAGCTTAAAATTAGCGTTTGAACACTATGGTGATGAAATCGCAGCAGTAATTATGGAGCCTGTTGCAGGTAACATGGGTGTCGTTCCTCCGGTGAATGACTACTTACAATTCGTTCGTGACATTACAAAAGAATACGGTTCATTATTAATCTTTGATGAAGTAATGACTGGTTTTAGAGTTGGCTATAACTGTGCACAAGGATATTTTGGTATTGATCCAGATATTACGTGCTTAGGTAAAGTAATTGGTGGTGGATTACCAGTTGGTGCGTTCGGTGGTAAAAGAGAAATTATGGAACGTATCGCACCTGCAGGAGATATTTACCAAGCAGGTACATTATCTGGTAACCCACTTGCGATGACAGCTGGATTACACACATTAAAACAACTTAATGAAGATAGCTATACTCACTTTAATAAACTCGGTGATATGATTGAAGAAGGGCTAACTAAAGTGTTTAAAGAGTTTAATGTACCATTTACAGTAAACCGTGCAGGATCTATGATTGGTTTCTTCTTAACTGATGGACCAGTAGAAAACTTTGATGATGCGAATGGTGCTGACTTAGATTTATTTGCAAAACTATATCCTGAATTGATTAAGGAAGGCGTGTACTTACCACCTTCACAATTTGAAGGAATGTTTATTTCGACAAAACACACTGAAGAAGATATTAAATTTACAATTGAAGCATTTAGAAATGCGTTATCACGTATTGTTAAATAGGTATTGATTTAACTATAGAAAATGTGCATAATTTAATATATAAACAAGTTAAAGAGAGTAGGGTAGCTATGCCAATTCAAAAGAACAATAAGAGACAACCTGCTTCAGAAAGAGTTGTTTATTGGTTAATGCCACTAGTAGCATTTCTTTTACTATTACCAGTACTTATTTATCATTTATAATCTTGTATACCTCGGGAGTTTCTCGAGGTATTTTTATATACTCGGAGTGATTACGTGAGAATTATAAAACTCATCTCTCTCATTATTTTTATTATATTAGTTGCGAATATACTCCAACTGATTGACTTACCACTCAGCTACTTATTTGGATCAATGATAGGAACGTTAATATTTATTAGAGTCATTGATAATGATATATGGTTCCCAAAAATTTTAAGTAACTCTGGTGTTTTTATAATGGGGATTCAAATCGGAACATCTTTAACGTTGCCAGCGATTATTAAAATGACTGAAGACTGGTATAACATTGTCATTATTACGTTATTTACGATTGGTCTAGCACTTTTATTGTCGATCCCATTTCGTAAACTTACAAATACAACCGTAGAGACCGCAGTTCTTGCGAGTGTCCCAGGTGCTTTAAGTCAAATGATAATAATGGCAGAGGAAAATAAAAACGCAAATCTTCTACTTGTCTCGCTCACTCAGACATCTAGAATTATTTTTATTGTCACACTTGTACCAATTATTACGCATTTCTTTCCTGAAGATAGTATTGGTCATCTTCCAGATGTTTTAAATATTACTGAAATTAAAAACCCATATATACTACTCGTTCCAGTCATGGGGTATATACTTTACGTGCTTTTAAGAAAGATAAAATTCCCAGCTGCATTACTACTTGGTCCTATTTTTGTGACAATTGCCTGGAATTTGACTACAGAAATTACCTTTACGTTAGATCAGTTTTTAATTGCATTTGCACAGATTCTATTCGGTATTAGAATCGGACTACAAATTACGACACTTATGAAAGAATTATCATTAAAAGATATTTTAGCAATTGTTATTCAAAATGTGGGCTTAATCTTAGGTACTTTTATTATCGTTTCAGTGTATATTATCTTTACATCACATGAATTTACGAATCTCTTCTTATCAGCAGCACCAGGTGGTCTTGCGCAAATTATTGTAATTGCAATGGAAAGTGGCGGAGATATCGCGATGATTTCAAGTTATCATATATTTAGAATATTTTTTATTATATTAGTTGTCGTTCCGATAGTTGCGAAGTTTCTTACGGATCGTGAGTTTAAGAAAAGTTGACTTACATTCAAGAATACAATAAAATTAACATAGTTAAATATAGATAATAGAAGTAGTAACATTATATAAGTCTTTAGAGAGTATGCGTCTGGTGAAAGCATATGGCAGCGTAATGTGAAGTAGTCTATGAATAATTTGTCTCGAAATAATAGTAAAGATAAACGTTTAATGAGCGTTAATCATAGTTAAGTGTGGCATAATTATGCCAAATTTAGGTGGTACCACGGTTATCCCGTCCTATTATTAGGATGGGATTTTTTGTTTTATTTAATTAATTAGAAAGAGAGTGAAGTACTTATGGATATGCCAACAAAGTATAATCCAACAGAAGTTGAAAAAGGTAAATATGAACAGTGGGTAGAAGCAGGTTATTTCGAATCAGATGTTACCTCTGAAAAACCCCCTTATACAATTGTTATTCCACCACCAAACGTGACAGGAAAGCTTCATTTAGGGCACGCTTGGGATACGACGTTGCAAGATATTATTACACGTCAAAAACGTATGCAAGGTTTTGACACGTTATACTTACCTGGTATGGACCATGCAGGTATTGCGACTCAAGCACGAGTTGTTCAACGTCTGAAAGAAGAAGGTATTGACATCCACGATTTAACACGTGAAGAATTTTTATCTCACGCATGGAACTGGAAAGAAGAATATGCTGGTCACATCCGCGATCAATGGAAAAAATTAGGTCTTGGTCTTGACTATACAAAAGAAAGATTCACGTTAGATGAAGGTCTATCTAAAGCAGTACGTAAAACTTTTGTAAGTATGTATAACAAAGGACTTATCTACCGCGGAGAATACATTATTAACTGGGACCCTGAAACACGTACAGCATTAAGTGATATTGAAGTTGTTCATAAAGAAATTGAAGGTAAGTTTTACCATGTAAAATATCCATATACTGATGGCAGCGGTTATTTAGAAATTGCAACGACTCGTCCAGAGACAATGCTCGGTGATACTGCGGTTGTCGTTCACCCAGATGATGAGAGATATCAAGATATTATTGGTAAAACAGTAATTTTACCACTGATGGACCGTGAAATCCCTGTAATTACTGATGATTACGTCGATATGGAATTTGGAACAGGTGCAATGAAAGTAACACCTGCACACGACCCAAATGACTTTGATCTTGGAAATCGTCATAATTTAGAGCGTATTAACGTTATGAATGAAGATGGTACAATTAACGAACTCGGTGGTAAATTCGTTGGAATGGACCGTTTTGAAGCACGTAAAGCTATTGTCGAAGAATTAGAAAAAACAGATCAGCTAATTAAAGTTGAATCTCACATGCACAGCGTTGGACACTCAGAACGTAGTAACGCAATTGTAGAGCCTTATTTATCGACACAGTGGTTCGTTAAAATGGCACCACTTAGAGATGAAACACTCGAAAACCAAGAAACAAATAATAGAGTTAACTTCGTACCTAATCGTTTTGAAGGTACATTTAACCGTTGGATGGAAAACGTTCATGATTGGGTGATTTCTAGACAATTATGGTGGGGGCACCAAATTCCAGCATGGTATCACAACGAAACTGGTGAAATGTACGTCGGTGAAGAAGCACCAGAAGATATTGAAAATTGGACGCAAGATAAAGACGTATTAGATACATGGTTCTCAAGTGCATTATGGCCATTTTCTACGTTAGGTTGGCCAGAAGAAACTGATTTACTTAAAAAATATTATCCAACAAACGTACTCGTCACTGGATATGACATTATATTCTTCTGGGTATCACGTATGATTTTCTCTGGACTTGAACAAACTGACACGCGTCCGTTTAATGATGTATTACTACATGGGCTTGTTCGTGACGAACAAAATCGCAAAATGTCTAAATCTCTAGGTAATGGTGTAGACCCAATGGACGTTATTGATAAGTACGGTGCAGACGCACTTAGATTCTTCTTATCTACAGGATCAACACCAGGTCAAGACTTACGCTATAGTGACGAAAAAGTAGAGTCAATCTGGAACTTTATCAACAAAATTTGGAACGCATCAAGATTTGCGTTAATGAATATCGGTTCAGATTTTAAACACTCAGACATTAATTTAGAGGGTGAAAAAACACTTGCAGACGAGTGGATCTTAACACGCTTAAATGACACTATTCGTGAAGTCACACGTCTATTTGAAAAATATGAGTTTGGTGAAGTTGGTCGTATTTTATACCACTTCATTTGGGATGATTTCTGTGATTGGTACATTGAAATGTCTAAAATCTCAATGAATGAAGGTACTGAAGAAGAAAAACAAATGACGCGTTCAGTACTACTTTACACACTCGACAAAATCTTAAAAATGCTACATCCATTTATGCCATTTGTTACTGAAGAGATTTACCAAGCAATTGATAGCAGTCAATCAATTGTTGTTAGTGAATGGCCAACAGTCGATGAGGCATTATCGAATGAAGAAAGTAACCATACGATGGGTTTACTCGTAGATATTATCAAATCAGTCCGTCAAACGAGAAATGAAGTGAATACACCACTTTCTAAACCAATCGATATTAAAATTGAAATTAAAGATAGTACAAGTCGACAATTAATCGAAGAAAACACACATTACATTACTCGATTTACTAATCCTGAAACACTTGAAATTGGAGAAAAAATTAACATTGAAGATGACGCAAAAACTCAAGTCGTTAAAGGTGCGACAGTTGTACTTCCACTCGAAGGACTAATCGATTTAGATGAAGAAATCGAGCGTTTAGAAAAAGAACTTGAGCGTCTAGACGGAGAGTTAAAACGTGTTAAAGGTAAGCTAAGCAATGAAAAATTCGTTCAAAATGCACCAGAAAAAATTGTAAATCAAGAAAAAGAAAAACAAGCTTCATATTTAGAACAATATGAAGACGTGAATTCGAGACTGAACGAGTTAAGAGGTAAGTAATATGAATTATGATGAAACATTAGACTGGATTCATAATCGAGGTAAATTCGGCATCAAACCAGGCGTAAAACGCATGGTTTGGATGCTCGAAAAACTCGGTAATCCAGAAAAGAAAGTTACAGGTGTTCATATTGTAGGAACAAATGGTAAGGGCTCTGTCGTATCGTATATGAGAGGGGCATTAAATGATAATGGCTACTCAGTCGGTACGTTTACGTCGCCATATATTGAAGTCTTTAATGAAAGAATTTCAATTAACGGCACACCAATTTCTAACGATGCACTTAGTGAAGTTGCGAGTATCGTTCGTCCTGTAAGTGAACAACTTACTGAAGAGACAGATCTCGGTCCAGCAACTGAATTTGAAATTATTACGACGATGATGTTTGTTTATTTCGGCAATATTCACCCTGTTGATATCGTATTAGTAGAAGCAGGACTCGGTGCAACGCATGATTCGACAAATGTATTTAATCCTGTAATGACTGTGTTAACAAGTATCGGCAAGGACCACACTGATATATTAGGTGAAACTTTAGTTGAAATTACTAAAGACAAATCAGGTGTAATTAAAGAAAATGTACCGCTAGTCTTTAGTATAGATGACACAGAGTCAAAACATGTCATCTATAAAGTATTAGATGAAAAGCATGCTAAAGGTATTGAACTTGGACGAGATATTGTCTTACTTAGTAACAATCATGAATTCTCATTTAAATATAAGGACTATGATTTTAATGATATCCAGTTAAAAATGCTCGGATATCATCAACAACAAAATGCAAGTTTAGCACTCGCAGCGCTACTTGAAATGCATGACTTAAAAATTGTTAATTTAGATATGAACAAAGTTGTGCAAGGTGTTGAGTCTGTTACTTGGCCAGGTAGAATTGAAATACTCCAAGAAAACCCGACGATTATTATAGATGGCGCGCACAATAAAGAAGCAGTTGATGTCTTGATTAAGACGATGAAAGAAAACTATACAGATCGTAAAATTACTGTATTATTTTCAGTAGTAGAAGGTAAACCGATTCAATATATGGTCGATGAATTAGAGGCTATCGCAGATGAATTTGTCGTTACAGAATTTGATTTTTACAGAAGGATGCCAATCGATAAGATTTTAGAATCAGTCAATCATCAAAATGTAAAACAAGTGGATGATTATATAAAATTTGTCGATGAATTCGACGGAGATGTATTACTTTGTACAGGTAGCTTGTACTTTATCAGTTATATTAAACAACATTTTTCAAATAAATAAATAAAAAAGATCCCAAATTAGAAATTCTAATTTGGGATTATTTTTACTCTTCTTCACGTATATATTTTTGTTCTTCTTTAGCATCTTGTAATTTTAACTCATCTAAAATTTCACGTAATAATAAGACTTCTTCAGCAGTTTCTTCTTCTTCTCTTTCTTCAAATGCACCCAAAGTGACTTTATTTACAATTTTAACAAACATGAATACTGCAAAACCGATAATTAAGAAGTCGATAATTGACTGTATGAATACTCCGTACGTAACACCATTCCACTGCCAAGAAGACGCGAAGTCTGTGTCACCAAATAATAGTCCAATTAATGGCATAATGATATTACCAACTAATGAGTCAACGATTTTACCAAATGCAGCCCCGATAACAACAGCAACTGCAAGATCTAATACGTTTCCACGCATCATAAATTCTTTAAATTCTTTAATCATATTTTCACCTCATAATAATATCTTTCTATTGTACACAAAAAACACTTTATGGGCTATATAATTTTAAATATAAAGTAAAAATTATCGTTATTTAATTTTCAATAACTAAAACTTATAGATGAATATAGATAGTTTGTATAAATAAATCATACATACAAGTTTAAAAAAGTACTGAAAACAGTTACAATAAGATTAACGACCACATTCCGGGGGGAAATATAATGGCAAAAAATTTACAAGAAAATGCTAAACGTACATTGAATGTAAATGGTGAAGAAAAAACATACTATTCTCTTAGATCTTTAACTGATGCTGGATATAGTGATGTTGAAAAATTACCATATTCAATTCGTGTACTGTTAGAATCAGTTTTACGTCAATATGACGGACATTCAATTCAAGAAAAACATATCGAATCACTTGCGAACTGGGACAAAGGTGATTTAGCAGGTAAAGAAGTTCCTTTTAAACCTTCACGAGTTATTTTACAAGACTTCACAGGTGTACCTGCAGTTGTAGACCTAGCGTCACTTCGTAAAGCAATGAATGACAAAGACGGGGATATTCAAAAAATTAACCCAGAAGTACCAGTTGACTTAGTCATTGACCACTCAGTACAAGTAGACGCTTACGGTACACATAACGCACTTGTTAAAAACATGGAGCTAGAATTTGAAAGAAACAAAGAACGTTATGAATTTTTACGCTGGGCAGCTGAAGCGTTTGATAACTATCAAGCAGTACCTCCAGCAACAGGTATCGTTCACCAAGTGAACTTAGAATACTTAGCAAACGTTGTACATGATCGTGATGATGTTATCTTCCCAGACTCACTGGTTGGTACGGACTCACACACAACTATGATCAACGGTTTAGGTGTTCTTGGTTGGGGTGTTGGTGGTATCGAAGCTGAAGCAGGAATGCTTGGACAACCAAGTTACTTCCCATTACCAGAAGTTATTGGTGTTAAACTAACCAACCAATTACCTGAAGGTGCAACAGCAACAGACCTAGCGTTACGTATTACTCAAATGTTACGTGAACACGGAGTCGTTGGTAAATTCGTTGAGTACTTCGGTGAAGGGGTGTCTAACTTACCACTTGCTGACCGTGCCACAATCTCAAACATGGCGCCAGAGTACGGTGCAACAAATGCATTATTCCCTGTTGACGAAGAAACATTAAGTTACTTAAAACTTACAGGTCGTTCTGAAGAACATATCGACCTCGTTGAAAAGTATTTAAAAGAAAATGACCTATTCTTTAATGCAGAAAAAGAACCAGTATACTCAGAAGTACTCGAGTTAGATTTATCTACAGTAGAGCCTTCATTATCTGGTCCAAAACGTCCACAAGATTTAATCTTACTTTCAGACATGAAAGACGAATTTGAGGCTTCTGTAACGAGAGAAAACGGTAACCATGGTCACGGTTATTCTAAAGAAATTTTCGATCAAGAAGTTGAAGTTGAATATAATGATGGTGGAAAAGAGACGCTTAAAACAGGTGACTTAGTCATTGCTGCAATTACATCATGTACAAACACATCTAACCCATATGTTATGTTAGGTGCTGGATTAGTTGCGAAAAAGGCAGTTGAAAAAGGATTAACAGTACCTAAGCACGTGAAAACATCACTTGCACCAGGTTCTAAAGTAGTTACTGGATACCTTGAAAACTCAGGGCTTCAAGAGTACTTAAATCAACTTGGATTTAACTTAGTTGGTTATGGTTGTACGACATGTATTGGTAACTCAGGTCCATTACGTGATGAGATTACAGAGGCAATTAGTGACAACGATATGCTCGTTTCATCAGTATTATCAGGTAACCGTAACTTCGAAGGGCGTATTCACCCATTAGTTAAAGCAAACTACTTAGCATCACCACAGCTTGTAGTTGCATACGCACTAGCTGGTACTGTCGATATCGATCTTTACAAAGATCCAATCGGACAAGATAAAGAGGGTAACGACGTCTTCATGAAAGATATTTGGCCATCTATCCAAGAAGTTAGAGATGCTGTGCATGAAACAGTAACACCTGAATTATTCAAAAAAGAATATGAAACAGTGTTCACTTCTAACGAAACTTGGAATAACATCAACGTCACAGATGCTCCATTATACGACTTTAATGAAGATTCAACGTATATTCAAAATCCAACATTCTTTAATGACTTACCAGCAGAAGTGGACTCAGTAAAACCTTTAAATGATTTAAAAGTGCTTGCGAAATTCGGTGATTCAGTAACAACTGACCACATTTCTCCAGCAGGTGCAATCGGTAAAGATACACCTGCAGGTAAATGGTTAATCGAGCAAGGTGTTTCACCACGTGACTTTAACTCATATGGTTCTAGACGTGGTAACCATGAAGTAATGGTTCGAGGTACATTTGCAAATATTCGTATTCGTAACCAAATTGCACCAGGTACTGAAGGTGGATATACAACATATTGGCCAACTGGTGAAGTAATGAGTATTTACGACGCTGCAATGAAGTACAAAGAAGACGATACAGGCTTAGTAGTACTTGCTGGTGACGACTACGGAATGGGATCAAGTCGTGACTGGGCAGCTAAAGGAACAAATTTACTTGGAGTTAAAGCAGTACTTGCTGCATCTTATGAAAGAATTCACCGTTCAAACTTAGTGATGATGGGTGTATTACCGCTTCAATTCGTTGAAGGTAAAAACTCAGATGACTATGGTTTAGAAGGTAACGAAACGTTTAACATTCCTGTAGATGAAAATGTTAAACCAGGTGATATCATTACAATCACTGCTACAAAAGAAGATGGTAGTACTGTAGATATCGATGTAAAAGCAAGATTCGACTCTGAAGTAGAAGTTGATTACTATCGTAATGGTGGTATTCTACAAATGGTACTAAGAAAAAAACTTGCTGAATAATATATAAAAGCCAAGACAAATGTCTTGGCTTTTTAATTTGAACCTATATTATCTTTTTTAAATAATTTAACTTTTGGCTCTGTTTTATTCATAATTCTTTTTATATTTGATAAATGCTTATAGATGATAATAATTAATAATAGTAATGATACGATCTTAAATGTTAAGTCATCTGTAAATAATGACAATATGAATAAAGTTGTGACACCGACGATACTTCCAAGCGACACGTATTTAAATATGTATAATGTAATTAAAAATGCGGTCAGTAAGACTAAAAATATTAATGGTTGGACTGCAAGTATAACCCCAGCACCTGTAGCGACAGCTTTACCACCTTTAAACTTTAAAAAGATAGAGTAAACATGTCCAAGTGCTGCACATAGTCCAACTAAAATTAGTGGTAACTCAGTATTTACTAGCATTGCAATATAAACGGGTATCATACCTTTTAAAAAGTCTAAAATGAGTACGATGATACCAGCTTTTTTTCCTAAAATTCTAAACGTGTTTGTCGTGCCAATATTTCCACTACCATGATTTCTTATATCTATATCAAAAAAAGTCTTACCGATAATTAAAGCAAATGGAATAGATCCAATTAAATACGAAAGAATTAATAATGCTATTGTTGAAAACTCCATATTCCACCCTCATTTTATTACTAGGTAATAATATTTTAACATAGATTAATAAAATATTTTATTAATTTATGAAGTGTCAATAATATAATTATGTTAACTTTTATATATATGGTTTGCAAAATCATTTAAGTGCTATAAAATATAAGAAGAGATTTTTAATTCGAACGTATGTTTGTAGGAGGAACACTTTTGGCGAATTCAAATTATACGGATGATTCCATCCAAATTTTAGAAGGTCTAGATGCGGTTCGTAAACGTCCAGGTATGTACATTGGTTCGACGGACGCTAGAGGTCTGCATCATTTAGTATATGAGATTACAGACAACGCTGTTGATGAGATTATTAACGGCTTTGGTGACAAAATAGATATTACAATTCATAAAGACGATAGTATTACGATTACGGATAATGGACGTGGGTTACCGACAGGTAAACATAATAGTGGTAAATCGACACCTGAGGTTATTTTTACAGTGCTACACGCTGGAGGTAAATTTGGTTCTGGTGGATATAAGACGTCAGGAGGCCTTCACGGTGTTGGTGCATCTGTAGTAAACGCATTATCTGAATGGTTAGAACTCGAAATCTTTAGAGACGGAAAAAAACATTTTATGTCGTTTAAAAACGGTGGCCATGTAAACGAACCCCTTAAAGAAATAGGCAATACAAACCGTACAGGTACGTCAGTAACATTTAAACCAGATCAAGAAGTTTTTAAATCTGGCGTTCAGTTTAACTTTGAGACGATAGTTGAACGTATGAGAGAATCTGCATTTTTAGAAAAGAACTTAAAAGTATCTATTAAAGATGAAAAAACTGACCGTACTGAAGAATTTCATTACGAAGAAGGTTTGATTTCTTTTATTAATTTCTTACATGAAGGTAAAGAGAATTTCGGTACACCAGTTGCATTTAGTGGTAGCTATAACGGTATGCAAGCAGATGTTGCGTTCCAATATAACGATCAATATACAGAAACAGTCATGAGTTTTGTTAATAACGTCCGAACTAAAGACGGGGGAACGCATGAAGTTGGTTTTAAATCGGCATTTACACGTATTTTTAATGAGTTTGCGCGCAAAATTGGCGAGTTAAAAGAAAAAGACAAAAACTTAGAAGGTAATGATATTCGCGAAGGGTTAACCGCAGTTATATCAGTTAAGATACCTGAAGAACTGCTTCAATTTGAAGGGCAAACGAAAGGTAAACTCGGAACGCCTGAAGCAAGACAGTTAATGGATTACGTGTTAAACGAGAATTTACCATATGTATTAGAAGAAAACGGTGTTGTTTCTTCTGAACTTGTGAAAAAAGCAATGAAAGCAAGACAAGTACGTGAAGCTGCACGCAAAGCGCGTGAAGATATGCGTAGTGGTAAAAAATCTAAACGTAAAGATGCGCTTTTATCTGGTAAATTAACGCCGGCTCAAAGTAGAAATAGAAAGAAAAACGAACTATTTTTAGTTGAGGGAGATTCTGCTGGAGGATCAGCAAAACTTGGTAGAGATAGAAAATTCCAAGCGATTTTACCTTTAAGAGGTAAAGTTATTAATACGGAACGTGCGCGCTTTGAAGATATTTTTAAAAATGAAGAAATTAATACGATTATTCATACGATAGGTGCTGGAGTCGGTAACGAGTTTGATATTGACGAAGTGAATTACGACAAAATCATCATAATGACTGATGCTGATACAGATGGTGCACATATTCAAGTGTTATTACTTACTTTCTTCTTTAATTATATGCGTCCGTTATTTGAAGCAGGTAAAATTTACATCGCACTACCACCGTTATTCAAATTAGAATCTAAGCGTGGTAAGAAAAAAGATGTACGATATGTATGGACAGAAGAAGAACTACTTGAAATGAGAGAAGAACTAAATGATAACGTTGAAATTCAGCGTTATAAAGGTCTCGGGGAAATGATGGCTGACCAGTTATGGGAAACGACAATGGATCCAGAAAACCGTACGTTAATTCAAGTACTTGTTGATGATGAGGCACTATCATTAAAACGTGTATCGACATTAATGGGAGATAATGTTTCGATTCGTCGTGACTGGATTGAAGAAAATGTTAGTTTCACTTTAGGTGATGACATTTCTATTTTAGATAGTGATCAAATTGATATTTTAGAGGACGGAGATAGTGATGCATAAACAAATTCAGCAATTAAAGCTTGAAGATGTAATTGGAGATCGTTTTGGGCGGTATAGTAAATATGTCATTCAAGACCGTGCAATTCCAGATGTTCGTGACGGTTTAAAACCAGTACAACGTCGTATTTTGTATGCGATGTATAAAGATGGTAACACCTTTGACAAAGGATACCGTAAATCTGCAAAAACGGTTGGTAATGTTATTGGTAACTACCACCCACACGGAGAAATTAGTATTTATGACGCAATGATTCGTCTCGGTCAAGACTGGAAGATGCGTGAAGAACTCGTTCAAATTCACGGAAACAAAGGGTCAGTAGACGGTGATCCACCAGCAGCGATGCGTTATACTGAAGCACGTTTATCACATTTATCTCAAGAATTATTAAGTGACATCAATAAAGATACGGTCGATTTTATTGATAACTTTGATGATACGACACAAGAACCTACTGTATTACCCTCTAAATTCCCAAATATTTTAGTGAACGGATCAACAGGTATTTCAGCAGGTTACGCCACAGATATCCCACCACATAACTTAGAAGAGGTAATTAATGCAACACTAAAAGTGATTGATAAACCGACAGTTAAAACTGACGAGTTACTTGAAATTATGCCAGGACCAGATTTCCCAACAGGTGGTATTATTCAAGGTAAAAAAGAATTAAAAAAAGCATATGAAACTGGACAAGGTCGAATTGTTGTACGCGCTAAAGTAGATGTTGAAAAGATGCGTGGAGACAAAGTACAACTAGTCATTACTGAATTACCCTTTGAGGTCAATAAAGCAAATTTAGTTAAAAAAATCGATGAAATTATTATCGATAAAGCTGTCGATGGTATGCTAGAAGTGAGAGATGAAACTGACCGTGACGGTTTAAGAGTCATAATAGAATTAAGAAAAGATTCTAATGTCGATGCAATTCTAAACTACTTATATAAGAAAACAAACTTACAAATTTCTTATAACTTCAACATGGTTGCAATCGACAACAGACGTCCGAAACTATTAAGTTTAAAAGATATACTTGTCGCGTATGTCGACCATCAAAAAGAAGTCGTTTTAAGACGATCTAAGTATATACTTGATACTGCTTCAAAAAGAATGCATATCATTGAAGGTTTAATGCGTGCATTGTCTATTTTAGATGAAGTGATTCGAATAATTCGTGAATCAGAAAACAAGCGTAGCGCAAAAGAAAACTTAATGAATGCTTATGATTTCACTGAAAAGCAAGCAGAAGCAATCGTTATGTTACAGTTATATCGTTTAACGAATACAGATATTGTTGATTTAGAGAACGAACATATCGATCTTGAGTACGAAATTAATACTTTAAAAGATATTATTGAAAATGAAAACACACTTAAAAAAGTGATTAAAAAAGAACTTAGAGACGTTAAAAAGACATTTAAGTCTGAACGTCTTACAGTGATTGAAGAAAAAATAGAATCCCTTGAAGTGAGTCGTGAAATGCTTATCCGTGAGGAAGATACAGTAGTGACAGTCACTCGTGATGGTTACATTAAACGTACAAGCCCGAGAAGCTTTAGTGCAAGTCCTTTTGAAGAGCTCGGTAAAAAAGACGACGATGAGCTTTTATTCTTTAAAGAAGGGCATACGCTAGAAACGTTACTCGTATTTACAAATAAAGGAAATTATATGATTATACCCGTCCATGAGTTAGAAGACATTCGCTGGAAAGATCATGGGGTTCATTTATCGAGTAAATATAATTTAGATAGTCAAGAGCACCCAATATTTGCATATGAAATTGAATCGTTTGATATCGATGAATCGATTGTGATTACAACTAAAAACGGCCAAGTGAAACGTACGTCATTAAAGGACCATGAAATGACGAGAATTAATCGAGCAATTAGCGCAATTAACTTAAGTAAAGATGACGAGGTTGTTAGTGTTGATGTAGTTAAAGACGATTCAAATATATTATTATTAACGAAACAAGGACTCTCACTAATGTTTAACATTAATGAAGTCTCAAATACGGGCCTTAGAACTAAAGGAGTTAAAGGAATTTCACTTAAAGAAAACGATGCGGTTATTAGCGGAAATTTAACATCAAATCAAGATTACGTATTATCTGTAACAAACCGCGGAGCTGTGAAACGTACGAGTCTTAAAGAATTTGAAATTGGAAAACGTAGTCAAGTTGGCCGAGCGTTATATAAAAACGTGAAGTCAAAACCACACGAAGTATTACGTGCAAGATTATTTACAGAAGACTTTACAGTATCACTATTAAGTGGCGAAAACCGAGAAAATATACAGGCGATGGATATTCGTTTATCAGAAATGTACTCTAACGGATCATTTATAGTAGATGAAGATACATTTGGGGAAATAGAGAAGATTATTTTTTCTATTTATTCCTAAAATGTAAAAAGGCATTAACTTATAGTTAATGCCTTTTTCATATTGTACTTTTAATGTAAGTGGTTTAAAGTAGATGTATGTTAATGAAAAGGGGGAAATTAACATGCCAGAAAATAAAAATGAAAAGCAGTTTTCAAGACGTGATTTCTTGAAAACAACTGGTGTGGCTACCGGTGGTATAATCGGTGGGTCATTACTTGGTGGACTTATTGGATTTAATTTAGATGATGATAAGTCAGGTAGTGGCCAAGGCGGCGACAGTAGCGGAAGCAATGGTGATAATCAAGCGGACACGTTACCAATTGAAGATGCACGTACATATATTAGTCGTCAAGATGATTTTAAAAACTTAGCAGCAGCAGCTGACATAATATATCCAGAGGATGATAATGGTCCAGGTGCAACTGAACTTGGTGTGCCGTACTTTATCGATAGACAAATGTATGGACATTATGGTCATAACGCAACTGATTACCGTCAAGGGCCATTTGAACCAATGAAATCAGATACTCATGGTCGCCAAGAGAGAATTACACGTGGCGAAATGATGATTATTGGTTTAAGAAAATTATCTGATGTGAGTCAAGAAGAACATGACAAAAAATTCCATGAACTAGAAGAAGATCAGATGATTGATATCTTGAAAAAATTTGAATCAGGTGATGTTGAAACACCAGGTATGCGTTCAGAAGCATTCTTCGGCTTGTTAAGAGACCTTGTTATTGAAGGTGTGTATTCTGACCCAGCTTATGGTGGTAATAGAAACATGGAAGGTTGGAAGATGATCGGATATCCTGGTCCACGTATGGGATGGGAAAACGATATTGCTTCAGAAGACTTCTTAGAATTAGAGCCTGAAAGTTTAAGAGATTACCAAGGAGGAGGCGTAACTTATGGCTAAGAAATTAGATAAAGTAGACGTAGTAGTCGTAGGTACCGGCTGGGCTGGCGGTGTTGTCAGTGCAGAAATGGCAAAAGCTGGTAAAAAAGTAGTTACACTAGAACGTGGTGAAAACGCAAATCGTGAAGACTACATCGGTGTAAAAGATGAGTTACGTTTTGATAATAGATTCGAAATTATGCAAAACCTTAAAGGTGATACAGTGACGTCACGTAACGAACTTGACGAAACTGCATTGCCAGTTCGTACAATGAAAGACTTCCAACTCGGTGTAGACGTTGGTGGTGCAAGTGTGCACTGGGCAGGTTCTACATATCGTTATTGGCCGTATGACTTTGAAATTCGTAGTATGACAGAAGAACGCTATGGTAAAGATAAAATTCCTGAAGAGATGTCTATTCAAGACTGGGGAATTACTTATGATGAATTAGAGCCATACTATGAAAAATGGGAAAAAACTGCAGGTATCGGTGGAGAGCAAGATCCATTAGCGCCAGAGCGTAAAATGGAATGGCCAAACCCGCCAATGGAGGAGACACCACCATTAAAATTATTTAAAGATGCGGCAAAAGAATTAGGTTTACACCCATTCCAAATGGCATCAGGTAACATGTCTGCAAACTATGAGAACCCAGATGGTGAAAAACTTAATAAATGTATGTACTGTTCATTCTGTACGCGTGCAGGATGTGACTTTAGTGCGAAATCTGACCCACTCGCTACAGTCATTCCTACAGCTTTAAAACACGATAACTTCGAGTTACGTACAAGCTCTTTAGCACGTCGTGTAATTTATGACAAAGATTCTAAAAAAGCTGAAGGTATTTTATATACTGACCTAGTAACAGGTGAAGAATACGAGCAGCCATCAGACGTTGTTGTATTAGCTGCATTTGCAATTTCAAATAACCGTCTACTTATGCTTTCAGATATCGGCGAACAGTACGATCCAGAAACGCGTAAAGGTGTAATTGGACGTAACTTCAACGGACAATATAACTCAGCATTTGTTGGTGCGAGAGGATTCTTTGACGATAAGAAATTCAACCTTTACATGGGTGCAGGAGCACTTGGTGCGTGCTTAAACGACTACCAAGCGGATAACTTTGACCACTCAGACCTCGACTTTATCGGTGGAGGATGTATCGAATTAAGACAATATGGATTCGGTGCGATTGCAAGTGGACAAAACGTTAAAGATGACACACCTAGCTGGGGTAAAGAGTTCAAGGAAGAATCACTAAAATATGCGTACAGTATGTTACACGTTTGGTACTCAGCAACAGCATTATCTTACTACCATAACTACACAGACCTAGACCCAACTTATAAAGATGAGTTTGGTGATCCGTTATTACGCGTCACTTACAAATTCGGTGACAACGAACGTAACATTGCGAAGTTTGGTGTAGAAAAATGTCATGAAATCTTAGATGCGATGGGTGCAGACCACATCGAAGACGACGAAGTACCAGATGAATTTAACCACCAGTATGAAGGTGGACACTACACAGGTGGAGTAATCATGGGTGAATCAAGTGAAACTTCAGCAGTCAACAATTACCTACAAATGTGGGACGTTGATAACCTATTCGTAGTCGGTGGATCAGCATTCCCTCAATTTGGAGGACACCACCCAACACCAACAATCGGTGCACTCGCATACCGTGCGTCAGAAGGTATTCTTAAATACTTAGACGACGGTGGCGGACAATTAGTAAAAGAGAAAAAAGCAGCAAAAGCTTAATATATTATTTAACCCCTAGAACTAGAAGTCTAGTTTTAGGGGTTTTTATTTTTTTAAAAGGATGAAGGGTAGGAAGTGTTGAGAAGTTGATGATAGATTTGACTTTTATTTAACAAAAAATGTGCGATTTTGTTAGATATCCGTGGATAATTAACAAATTTTGGTTGTTTATACTGATTTTTGTTAAATAAATCATTTTATCTAACAAAAATATGGATTAATAGATGAATATGTTAAATAAAAGTATTTAATTAACAAATACCTTATTGAGACTTTGATTTTGTAAAATAAAAAAATACCACTATGAAGCATTAGTTAAACTATATAAAAGATGTGCTATCATTATAATTAACAGTGTTTCAGTAGAGGTGAAGGTAGTGGGAAAGTTTTTAGATTTCTTCTTTTCTAAAAAGAGTCGTGAGGATCGTGAGCGTGATGGTGTTTTATCGCTTAGAGAGAAGCTAGAACAGGATTATCGTGAAGATGGATACGATAAGATTCCGTATATTGCCTCTGAAGGGGATGCGCATAATCTGTTAAAGCAAATTAAATTATCTAAAACATTATTGCCGCATAAATCATATATGACGTTCATTAATGACGACGAGTTAGTATTCGGTCACGTTGTTATGCTTTGGTGGCTTAAGAATGTGAATCGTAAACGAATTCCGAAGTTTTTCTCACAAGAGTATGGGTTGAAATTTAAAGATGAATTAAAGTGGTTAAAGACTTTAGATTTTGTTGATGAAGAAAATGTGTTAACTCAAAAGGGTGAAGACATGTTGAATAGTCATCCGGATATCATTGAACATCATAAAGAGAAGTTTAGGTAAGGTTGCTAGCTTAATCTAAACTTATTTAACAAAAATTCTCGGAATATGTTAGATATATCAGGATAATTAACATATTTATGATTGTAGGACTGATTTTTGTTAAATATATTTTTTTATCTAACAAAGTTGAATGCAAACAACTAAAAAGTGTTAAATAAAACTGTTTATTTAACAAAAATCGAACTAAAAATAATAAATATGTTAAATATAAGCACTTCTCTTATTAGAGGAGTGCTTTTTTTACCGGTTGTACCGATATTTTTACCACTTACGAATTTTTTAACTGTAATTTTAAAGATAATTGTATACTGAATTTAAGAAGTGAGGGAGGGGTCGAATGTGAAGGTTGATCTTATTATTAATTGTAGTTTAGAAGAAGATGAAGTACAAGTACATGCACAAAATGCTACTGTTGGCGCACGAGTGTTGTCGTATGTCGACCATTTTACGAAAGATAAGGAAAACATCACTGTGAAATCGGATGATGAATTTACCGTCATTAAAAAGATGGATATCGTTTGTGCGGAAATCCATAATAAAATCCTGACGATTTATACGAATAAAGAATCAGTACAAACGTATAAAAGTCTGACGACATTTTTAGATGAATTGAACTCGAATACGTTTATGCAAGTATCGAAGTCTGAGTTGTTGAACATACAGATGATCAAAAAAGTCGAGCCTTCTTTTTCAGGAAATTTAATTGCAGTCATGTCGAACGGACAAAAGGTCAATATTTCAAGACGATTTGTATCTATTTTAAAAGAAAGGTTGGGGATTTAAATGTTAGGAAATGCATTAAAGTTTATGGTTCAATCTGTACTAATCGGGAGCTTCATCTATTTAGTTTCACTTATGATTTTAGAGCCTTCTCGGGAGATTATGTCAGTGTGGATTGCATCTCTAATGATCGGGCTTGCCACTTGTGCACATTTAACTAAAATGCCACCATATCTTGCTGGACTCATACAACTTGTTGTCGGTACTGGTGCTTTCACTACTGTAGCAGTAATGAACGGATGGATATCAGCAAATCTGACAGACATTTTATTCTACGCCGCTTCAATCGTTGTCATTATTCTAATCATCCAAAGTATATTTATTATCTTGGCAATTCGTGATAGTAAAGAAATTAACAAAAAATTAAATGATAAATAATACACCTAGAGAACTTTTATATTGAAGGTATTTCACGTTATACTAAATAATATACAAAAAGAATTAGGATGATGCTTATGGGACTTAAAATTGAACATTTGACGAAAGAATTCGGTAACTATACTGCCGTGGATAATTTAAATTTTAATGTTCAAGATGGTGAAATGTACGGTTTACTCGGTGGAAACGGTGCAGGGAAAACGACAACGTTTCGTATGATTTTAAATATATTAAAGCCGACAAGTGGCTCTGTGACGTTTAACGATAAAAAAATCGATTATAATTTTACGGATTACATCGGTTATTTACCTGAAGAACGTGGATTACATCCGAAACTGACAGTCGAGGAGCAAGTGCTTTATCTTGCGCAACTTAAAAACATGTCAAAACAAGATGCTAAAAAGCAACTAGAATATTGGCTGGAACGTTTTAACGTATCTGAAAACATGAAGAAAAAAATCGGTGCATTATCTAAAGGGAATCAACAAAAGATTCAACTTATTGCGAGTATTATTCATGATCCGAAGCTAGTTATACTCGATGAGCCGTTTTCTGGATTAGACCCGGTCAACGTGGAGTTGTTAAAGGAAGCTGTTAAAGAGTTAAACAAAAACGGTGCGACGATTATTTTTAGTACGCATCGTATGGAACATGTCGAAGAATTATGTGAATCGATTTGTATTTTAAAACGTGGCACACAAGTCGCGGAAGGTTCGATTCAGTCAATTAAAGATGACTATAAACAAAAAACGATATTGATTCGTGGTACGCATGACGTATCATTTTTAAAAGATCATCCAGGTGTTTTATCTTATAATAAGTCAAATGATTTAGTAACGTTAAAAATTGAAGATGAAACAATCGCACAACCAATTTATGAGCGTATTACACCACTTGGTTACTTTAGCGAGTTTAGCGTAAAAGATCCGACGTTAAACGAAATATTTATAAGTAAAGTGGGTGAGCGCGATGAATAAGTTTTTAGTGACATTACTGTCGACGTATACACAAAAAGTTAAATCAAAATCTTTTATAATTACGACACTATTACTTATCCTATTCGTATTTGCAGGTATGAACTTCGACAAAATTTTAAATTTATTTGACAGTGAAGATGAAAAAACGGTCCTAACGATAGAAGCGACAGAGGAAGATAGAGAAGTCGTTACGGATGTCATTACATCGTTCGATGATACGATTATTATAGAGCCGGATTCTAACAATGTACTCACAATTGACTCTGAAGAGTTACCGATTAAAGCGACGTTAACTACTGACAATGAGCTATCTAACGATAACCACCAAGCGATAGAAGTTGCACTCGATGAGTTAAACAAAATATACGTGTCAAATGCGATTGATATTTCTGAAGAAGATTTAGCTTTACTTGATTCAACTGCAGATTTAACAGTAAAAAGTAGTGACCCTGACGGTGAAACAGACGATGTCGGATTTTTTGAAAGTGAGAACTTACTCAATATAGTCATTATTTACGCTGTTATTATGCTTATGTTTTTTATCATCATGGGATATGCGAGTCAAATCGCAACGGAAGTTGCACATGAGAAATCATCACGAGTGATTGAAATGATCGTGTCTAGTATATCACCGACGCGACATGTTTTAGCGAAAGTAAGCGCGATTATACTCGTATCTTTCACACAAATACTCATTGTGATTGGTTCAGGACTCATTGCATTTAAAACGTCTTCTTTACAAAAGACGTTATCAGACTTTGAATTAGTTTCAAATGAGCAAACTGTACCAATTATTGTATACTCTATCGTATTTTTAGTGCTCGGATTATTATTATACTTAATATTTGCAGCGTTACTCGGTTCATTTATTTCACGTATGGAAGACTTACAACAAGGACTTATGCCACTAACATTTATTTCAATTGGTGGATTTTATATCGGTCTATTTAACATTATGAATAGTGACGGAACTTTATTAAAAATAAGTAGTTACTTCCCATTCTTCACACCATTTACAATGCCAGTACGACTACTTAACTTAGATACGCCGATGAGTGTAATATATATCAGTATCGTAATTCTCGCTATTTCAGTCGTATTGATACTCTTCTTAACGACGACTGTTTACAAACGCAACATATTAATGAATGATTCTAGTATATTAAAATCAATTAAAAAGATGAAAAATATGTAACAAAAATGCCGATAGGAATAATTCCCATCGGCATTTTGTTTAGTTAAATAAGTTTTTAATTGATTCAAACAGTGATCTAAAGAATGACTTGATAGACTCAATAAGTCCTTGGCCTTCTTCACTTTGAGAGAAATCTTTAATGTCATTTCCTAAGTTTTTTGCTTGCTCTTTTGCGTCTTTAAACGCGCCACTGTCTTTAATTTGGTTAAGTAAGTCCTTTGAGCTATCTAAAATCTTATTTGCAGAATCTTCATTAAAGAATCCTGAGTTTTTAATTTGAATGATGATATTAATGATTTGGTTTTTCTGATTATCTGTGATGACGTCTTGTAAACCATTGTCTTTAAGTTTTTCATCAACAATTTGACGAACATCATCTTCAGTTAAATCTTTACCATCGTTGATTTGGTTAATGATCGTAATTTTAATTTCAGTAATGGCTTTATTTAACTGAGATTCACTGTAACCATCTTTACCTTCGTTTTCAGACGTGATGTCTGAGATTGTGTTTAGTTCATCTTGAGCATTTTTCGTATACTCAGGATTTAAACTTTCACCTTGAACTTCGTATGCTTTATAGATGCCTGTTAACGCTGATTCTCCTGTAACGTCGTGTGGTGCAGCGATTGTTACGTCTGCATCAGTGACGCCAGCTGTGATTAGAGCATTTTGGTAAGTTTGTGGGCTAATTTGTGTGATTTTACCGTATGTTTCGTCGATATCAATTGTTAACCCGCCGGAGTTTTTCTCCATAATACGAATACTTGAGAATAAAATACTATCGTCATATCTATAGTTAATATACTTTTCAGTATCATTACCGTAAACATAGTCGATAACATCTGAGTCTTTCGTACCAAGTAACTCAGTCATTTTTTCTTTGTCCGGTGAGTTTTCTAATCCTGCACCATATATAGTTACACTTTCTTTCCATTCTGAAGCAGCAAATGCTTTAGAAGATAAACTAAATGTAAGTAAAAGAGATGTTAAAATAAGCAACCACTTTTTCATAGTTCATACCTCTCATATATAAATTTGCTTTAAGAATACTATATTAACTAGCGATATACAAAAGATAAGGTATTTCATCTTAGTTAAAATGTGTTATTCTTATATAGAACATATGTTCGCTTTTTAAGGAGAGAACGTCTATGTATAACTATTATTTATGTCCAAAAAGAGAGATATTTTGCATCGACCAAAAGAGTTTTTTCGCGAGTGTATCTTGCTTGATGAATGGATGGGATCCGAAAACAACGTATCTTGCGGTCGTTGGTGATGTTGAAGAAAAAGGTTCTGTTGTTTTAGCAGCGACACCAAAAATGAAAGAAATCGGTATTAAAACAGGGTCTAGACATTTTGAAATTCCAAAAGCGGACCACATTAAAGTGATTAACCCGTCGATGAAAACATATTTAACGTATTCAAAAAAAATAACTGAAATTGCGTTACAATATGTTGCACCTGAAGATTTTCATCAATATTCTATCGATGAGTTTTTTATGGATGTGACAGACAGTTATCATCTCTTTGCTGAAACACCGTATGAACTTGCAGAAATTTTAAAAGCACATATTTATAGAGAAACACTCATTGAATGTGCGATTGGTATTGGCGATAACGTTTTGTTAAGTAAAGTATCACTAGATATTGAAGCCAAAAAGATGCCAAATGGTATTACAGAGTGGCGATATCACGATATTCCTGAAAAATTATGGCCGATTTCCCCCCTTAGGAATTTTTTTGGTATTAATAAACGATCAGAAAAGAAATTAAATCAGCGTGGTATTTATACAGTAAAAGATTTAGCTCTTTACCCGGTAGAATATTTAAAAAAAGATTTCGGTGTCATCGGAATCGATTGGCATATGCACGCTAACGGCTTAGATTTTAGTAAGTTAAGCGAAAAATACAATGCAAAAAGTCCAACAATCGCTAAGAGTCAAATTTTAATGAGAGATTATGAGTTTCATGAATTATATGTCGTCATACTTGAACA
Organism: Candidatus Nosocomiicoccus stercorigallinarum; assembly: GCA_019119225.1. Taxonomy (GTDB): domain Bacteria; phylum Bacillota; class Bacilli; order Staphylococcales; family Salinicoccaceae; genus Nosocomiicoccus; species Nosocomiicoccus stercorigallinarum. The sequence goes on along the minus strand of DWXM01000071.1, from coordinate 6,345 downwards.
CGTCGATGAAGTTGTTCATAGACTTCGGTTAATGAATCGTTTTGCGCGTACGATTCAATTTCAAGTGACTACAAAATATGGTAAGTCGTATCGTCAGCAATTTACAATTGACGAAGGGACGCATGACGAAAACGAAGTGATGTTTGGTATTTGGATTCGCCTTAAAAAGATTGCAGATGAGAGTGCATTGTACCGAACGATTAGTGTAAGTTTAACGAACTTAATTAGCAACAAGTATATTCAAGGAAACTTATTTAAAGAAAACGATGAAAAACGCGAACAGTTATTAAAAACAATCGATGAACTAAAAATCAAATACGGAACATTAAGTGTGATGCGCGCATTAAGTATGACAGAAGCTTCGACTTTAAAACTAAGAGAGGGACTTATTGCAGGACATAAGCGCTAAAAACTTCACATGAATTATGCTATAATAATAGATTGGATATTCACTTAGAAATTTAGCTTTGAATAGAATAGAGTAGTGAAAAAATGCTATACTTTAAACGGAATTTAAAGAGAGCATTCGAAAAAGGATTGAAATTAATGGAGTTTGTAGAACTTACTGAAAAAGAATTTGAGCAATATACGACTGAACACTTTAGTCATTTTACTCAAACGTTAGATAATTACCGCTTAAAAGTAGAAGAAGGTACAAAGAGTTACCTCGTTGGTTTAAAACATAACGGTGAAGTAAAAGCAGCCTGTTTAGTTACGCTTGGCCGCGTCATGAAATTCTTTAACTTTGCATATACGAATAGAGGCCCTGTACTCGATTATTCTGATCAAAGAATTGTTAAAGCATTTTTTAGAGGGTTAGAGGAATTTTTAAAAGATAAAAAGGTTATTTATCTTCGTGTAGATCCATATGTTGTATTAAACGTACGTGACCACGATGGTAATATTTTAGAAGAAAAAGAAAGTGTACAATTATTTGATTGGTTTAAAGCACTTGGTTACACACACGACGGATTCACTGTCGGATTTAGTAAAGACACTCAAATTAGATGGCACTCAACATTAGATTTAAAAGATAAAACTGAAGAAGAAATTTTTAAAAATTTCGACCAACTACGTAAACGTAACATTCGTAGAGCTGAAAAAGATGGTATTAAAGTGAAATACCTCGGTTTAGAAGATATCGACATATTTACAGATTTTATGGAAGACACGAGTGAAATGAAAGAATTCTTCGACCGTGGACCAGCATTTTATAAGTCTAGAAAAAAATACTTTAAAGATAACGTGATGATTCCACTTGCTTATGTTGATTTAGATGAATACGTTGATACTTTAGAAAAAGAAGTTGCTAAAATGCAAAAAGATTTAAACAAAGCAAAGAAGCAAGCAGATCGTCATCCTGATAACAAAAAAGCACAAAATAAAGTAAAAAACTTTAACGAACAACTCGCTAATATCGAGAAAAAACTTGATGAAGGGGTTAAACTACGTGAAACGCACGGTAAAGAACTCCCAGTTGCAGCGAGCTATTATATTAATACTCCACACGAAGTTGCGTATTTAGCTGGTGGTACAGCAAATGAGTTTAGACACTTTGCTGGAAGTTACGCAATTCAGTGGGAAATGATCAAATACGCTTTAGAGCATAATGTAGATATTTATAACTTCTATGGTATTAGTGGTAAATTTACTGAAGATGCTGAAGATTACGGTGTCATCCAATTTAAAAAAGGATTTAACGCAACAGTTAACGAATATATTGGTGACTTTGTAAAACCGATTAACGGAACATTAGATAAGTTATATCACTTATTAAAAAGGTAGGAAGAGAATATAATGAAGTTCGTACAATTAACAAATAAAGAATATGCAGATTTTATTGAACATGGAGGACACGAAAGTGCCTTCTTCCAGATGATTGAAAATAAAGATAACCGCTTAAATGACGGACGTTTTGAGGTAGAATTACTCGGGTTAAAAGATAATGATGGAAACGTCTTAGCAGCAGGACTATTTACAAAAGAGCCGACAATTTTAGGCAAATATTTCTATTATTCTAACCGTGGTCCTGTACTTGACTATGATAACTTAAGTTTAGTACGTGCATATTTTGCTGGTTTAACAGAATATTTAAAAGAAAATGACGCGTCTTACGTAAAGGTTGACCCGAACTGGATTTATAAGAAATACGATAAGGACGTTGAACCGTATAATGATTATGAAAACCGTGATGAGGTTATTCAGTTATTAGAAAATATGGGTTATATTCACCAAGGATTTACAAGAGGTTACTCAAATACGTCACAAGCACGTTGGATGAGTGTCTTAGATGTGAGTAAATTTAATAATGAAGATGAATTAGTAAAATCTTTTGATAACTTACGTAGAAGAAATATCCGAAAAGCAAAACGTTTTGGTGTTAAAGTTCGTTTCTTAGAAGTAGATGAAATGGACATCTTTGTCGATATGTATTTACACACTGCAGAGCGTCAAGATTTCTTTGTGAATGAAGACCCTGAAAAGTACTTTAAGCAGTTTAAAAAGGCATATGGCGATAAAGTACTTGTCCCACTTGCTTATATTGAATTAGATCAATTTATCGACCAAACTGAAAAAGAAATTGATAAACTAGAAAAACAAAAAGAAAAGCAAGAACAAAAAGAAAACCAAAACAAAAAAACATTAAATAAAATTAAAGAGTTAGAAAGAAACATCGAAGGTCACGTGAATGATCTTGAAAAATCGAAAGAATTTAAAGAAAATCACGGCAACGTATTAAATCTCGGTAGTGGAGTATACTTTGTAACACCTTACGAACTCGTCTATAACGCAGGAGCGTCAAGTGAAGAGTTTAATATGTTTGTTGGACCATATATGATGCATCTTGAGATGATGAAATATGCAATGGTTCATGGCATTGCCCGCTATAACTTCTACGGTGTATCCGGTGATTTTAGTGAGGACGGAGAAGACTACGGTGTATACCGCTTCAAACGTGGATTTAATGCTGAAATTGAAGAGCTTGTTGGTGACTTTGTAAAAGTAATTAATCCTCTCGTTCATAATGCGTTTAAAGTAAAAGTGAAGTTAGAGCAAAAACTCGGTAAAAGATAGTAAAGGGTGCGAGTCTAATGAAAGTTGAAGAAATTTCTGAACAAGAATTTTATACGTTTATGAAAAACTATAATGATATGTATCATTTTATGCACGACGAATTATATTATGATTATGTTAAAGAACATACAAAAACATATTTACTCGGCTTAAAAGAAGAAGCAAATCTTATCGGCGTATCATTAATTAGTGAGTATCCTTTTTTAAGATCATTTAACGCGATGTCCACACATTCTGGTCCTGTAATTGAAGATTTTACAAATGAAAAGTTAGAACGCTTTATAAAAGGAATTGATGATTTCGCAAAATCTAAAGGTGCAGTTACTCTTACATTTTCTCCGTATACAATCTATCAAATGAGAGATAGAGATGGAAATGTAATAGAAGATGATCCAAAAAATAACGAAGAGATTATAAGAATTTTCTCTAGAAACGGGTTTAAGCACCACGGGTTTACGAAACAAATGATTTTCGGAGAAAGTATTAGATTCCTATCTGTTGTGGATATCAGTGATAGTCTTGATGAAATTTTAAAAAATATGGACCGAACGACTCGCTATAACACGCGGCAAAGTGAAATGCTACCGTTAAAACTTAAATATCTCGACGAATCAGAATATGACCGCTTCATAGAAATCTATAAAGATACAGAAAAAAGACTAGGATTTGACGAAATTCCAGAGTCGAGAATTAAAGCACAATTAAAAAGTTTACAAGATAAAGCGTATATCGTGTTATCACAAATTGACCTTGACCAATATATCGATGAGTTAACAGAAGAGTTAAAAGAATTAACCGAATCATTAGAAGAAATAGAACAAAAAGAAAGTATTACGCGCGGTGAAAAGAAACGATTAAACGAACAAAAAAATCTCGTGAAAAGTAGAAAGAAGAGACTTAAATCAGCTGAGGAACATCGAGAACAATATGGTGGTTTAATCGATTTATCTGTTGGTATGTATTACTACAACAACAATGAAATGGTCTATTTATACAGCGGAAGCTACCCAGAACACTCTCAATATTTAGGGACAAACTTTGTGACATGGGAAATGATTAAAAAAGCAAAAGAGCTTGGTCTTGAGCGTTTTAATATGTTCGGAATTACAGGTAATTTCCATGAAGACGCAAGCGATTACGGTGTATTTAAGTTTAAACAAGGATATAACGCATCAATCGAAGAACTTCCTGGAACATTTTCAATTGTAAATCGACCAATCATTTATAAAGCGAAAAACTTAATCGATAAAGTAAGATAAAAAAGAGAAGCACTAGTTGTGCTTCTCTTTTTATTTGTATTGTAGATCGTTTAATTCGTTATCGAAAGAGTTGGTGTAATAGGTGAATATCACTTATGATAAATCACCCACTAACCAAAGAGATAGTGCAATAAGATACTATCACTTATGATAAATCGCCTGCTAACCAAAGAGATAGTGCAATAAGACACTATCACTTACGATAAATCACCTGCTAACCAAAAAGATAGTGTAATACCTCACTATGACTTCCGATAAGTTGAATTACGATTATGTTCCTTATCGAATAACTCTAGTATATCTTTAAATGCTCTAGAATTTTTAAGACTACTATAGATGACTACCGCGATGATTCCACCGATAATTGTTGCGCCGACGAATCTCGGTGTGTATAAAAACCATACTGCATTTGAGTCAAGGTCCATAAAAAATTTCATAACTGGTACTGAAATAATCGAACCGATAATTCCTGTACCGACAAATTCACCGAACCATGCACCGAAGATTGATTTTGATAATTTATAGCCAATTCCAGCTAAAATTGCACCAAATACTGCACCTGTTAGTGCTAGCGGTGGAATTCCAAATATAATCATTCTTAAAATTGCTGTCACAAGGGCAATGAGTGTCACGTAAAATGTACCAAACGTTGCAAATATAATGTTAAAGACTGTCGACATTGGTGCCATACCTTCAATTCTAATAATTGAAGATAATACAGTATTTAACGCGATACATACGGCGATAATTGTAAGTTTCTTTGTGGACATACTATAATTTAATCCACTCTTCTTGTTTATATGCCATATCAAAGAATAAGTATTCGAATCTCACACTCATAAAGAACGCGTTTAACATTCTTTCTTTTTGGTCATCATTTGCTTCGTCGTATAATTTATCGCATAAATCAATATGTCTTTCAGTTAAGTTGTTAAATTCGTCTGTGACGTACGTATCAATCCAACTTTGGTAAATTGGTACAGGTGATTTATGTTTAATTAATTTTGCACCGATATCTTGGTATAACCACGGGCATGGTAATAGTCCAGCAACTGCAACACCGATATAGTCTTCAGATTCTACAATTTGTCTATACATATGAGCAATGTAGTGATTTGCGGTTGGTGCAATTTCTGTGTTGTCATACTCTTCATCAGTAATGTTTTTTTCTTTAAAGAACTCTTCACGAACTGCAATTTCTCCCGCTTCTAGGTCTTCTTTGTTTTTAGACATAATGTCTTTTACTTCGTTGTTTTTTGCACGATCTCTAATTTCTCCAAAAAGACGAGAGAAGTGGATGAGGTAGTAGCCATCTTGAATGAGATAATACCTAAATGTTTCCTCACTTAATGAACCATCTGCAAGTCCAGTCACAAATGGATGTTTATGACTTCCGTCCCAAAATTGTTTTGATAATTCGCGAGCTTTCTCACTGAATTTCATATTAAATATTCTCCTTTTATTTGCACAAAAAAAGCTCCGTTAGAGGAGGCTTGTGAAATAAATACATGCGAAATAAGCATGGATATACACAACACCTACGCTAGCATTACCTAGATCAGGTTGTGGGTCAGGTCTTACCTTTCTCAGCCGAAGCTCCCCATGTGCTTATATTTGATTACAATTGAAGTGTACTACAGTTTTCATCTTTTGTCTTATAAATAAAAAATAAAAGCAGTTGACAACTTAAAATTTAGCCTTTAGTATAATATATACTTATTCGTAAAAGTAAAAATAGTAGCTGTAGCAGTCAGAAAACATGTGGTTGATGGAAACATGTACAATATTATTTTGAATTGGGCGAATAATATTTAACTGAATAATAAGAGAAGCAATTAAGGTGGCACCGCGAAATAATATCGTCCTTACGAATTATTCCGTGGTGCTTTTTTAGTTGAATGAGTGAACAGTTTTTACTGTTAATATAGGTGGCACCGCGCATTTTGCGTCCTTTTTTAGGATTCAAAATGTGCGGTTTTTTATTAGGGAGAGTGATGACAATTTTATTAAA
>DWXM01000070.1 GCA_019119225.1 Candidatus Nosocomiicoccus stercorigallinarum | reverse complement strand
TCACTCCTTAAATATAAAAAAGACCATAGTAAATAGACATCGTCTACCTACTATGGTCTCACTGAACAAATATATTGTTTAACACACCGGGCAGTTTGCCGTAATGACGATGTGTTACTAGTTACCTAGCGTTACTCCCCATATATTATTCATTTGTAGTAATTATATAACCTTAATGAATTAAAGTAAACTATATAACTTAATATCTGGATATTTCTCACTAAACCATCTTAATGCAAAATCATTTTCAAATAAAAATACTTTGTTGTCATATCTATCGTATACAAGTGTTGAACGCTGCGTATCCATTTGATTTGTAATGTCTTCTTCATTCTCTACCCAGCGCGCTTGTTTTTGTCCGATTGGTTCCATAACGACGTCCGTGTTATATTCGTTTTTCATACGGTGCTCGAATACTTCAAACTGAAGTTGACCAACTGCACCGATAATTGGTTGATTTGTGTGGATCGTTTTATAATACTGAATCGCACCTTCTTGAACGAGTTGTTCAATCCCTTTATAGAAGTGTTTTTGTTTCATCACGTTTTTAGCCGATACTTTCATAAATAACTCCGGTGTAAACTGAGGAAGTTCTTTAAACTCGATATGCTTATCTGAAGTTAACGTATCCCCAATCTGATAATTTCCAGTATCATATAACCCGATAATATCTCCCGCATACGCGACGTCAACTGTTTCAGTGTCATCTGCCATAAACATCGTCGCTCGAGTAACTTTTTGCTTTTTACCAGTACGCTGAAGTTTTACATCCATCCCACGTTTAAATTCACCAGAGACAATACGTAAAAATGCGAGTCGGTCTCTATGTTTAGGGTCCATATTCGCTTGAATTTTAAAGATAAATCCTGAGAATTCATCTTCAGTCGGTTCAATCACCTCTCCTGACTTTGTTTCAAGTGCGTTTGGACTTGGCGCGTAGTCTACAAATGTATCTAAAAATTCTTCAACCCCGAAGTTCGATAACGCAGAACCGAAAAATACAGGTGTTAAATCTCCTGTTGCGATTTTTTCTTCATCGAATTCGTCACCTGCTTCTTCAACGAGCATAAACTCTTCAATCGACTCTCTAAATGCAGAATCTTTTTCGATGTCATGAGAAGTTTCAAGTTCGTAATCATCGTTTAGTTGTAACATCTCTTCTTCACGGTACGGGTTTATTTCTTTTGTGCGTCGATTAATAATTCCAAAGAAACTCGGCCCCATTCCAATTGGCCATGTCATTGGATACGTTTCGATATTTAGCGTTTCTTCAATTTCTTCTAATAATTCAAACGGATCTTTACCGACACGGTCGAGCTTATTAATAAAAGTAAATACTGGAATTCCGCGCATTTTTGCAACTTTAAATAATTTTAACGTTTGCGGCTCGATACCTTCTGCTGCGTCAATCACCATTACCGCACTGTCAACAGCCATTAACGTACGATACGTATCTTCAGAGAAATCTTCATGTCCTGGTGTATCTAAAATATTTACTTTATAGCCATCAAAGTCAAACTGCATGACAGAGCTTGTTACTGAGATTCCACGTTCTTGTTCGACTTTCATCCAGTCAGAAGTCGCGAACTTACCTGTTTTTCTTCCTTTAACAACTCCAGCTTCACGAATTGCTCCACCAAATAATAATAGCTTTTCAGTTAACGTTGTTTTCCCAGCGTCCGGGTGCGAAATAATCGCAAACGTCTTTCGTTTATTAATCTCTTCTTTTAGTCTCATAAAATCTCCTTCACACTTTTCTTTAAAATTCACTGATAAAAATATGTTAGTTTTCATATCCTGGAAAGTTATATTTTTCATACGCAAAGTTTAATGCAATTAAATCGTCTCGATGTGGCTCTTTTACATGATTTTCCATAATTTGATACGGTTCTCGTCCTTTACCTGCTAAAAATACCGTATCTCCAGGTTGTGCGTAGTCAATTGCTCGTTTAATCGCTTGTTCTCTATCGATTTCTTTTGCATAATTATTATGCGTCATTCCTTCTTCAACGATTTCAATGAGCATATTTTTATCGTCATTTCCTGGGTTATCTACTGTCAGTACAACGTAGTCTGACATACTCGCAATTTGTCCCATCTCTTTTGCTTTTGAATAATCTCTTTCACCAGTCATTCCGTAAACAGTAATGAGTCTACCTGTATTGAACGGTTGAATCGTCTCGATAACTTTTTCTAAAGCATCTGGTGTATGCGCAAAATCGATAATTAAGTTAAACGGTAAACGATTATCTAGTACTTCTAACCGTCCAGACACTGCTTTCATATCTTCAACTGCTGCGATAATACGTTCTAAATCATACCCTTGGAGCCACTCGCTAATAATCGCACACATTAAATTTTCAATGTTATAATCCCCAACAAACGGTGATTTTACATTATATTCTCCCTCAGGTGTGACTAACGTAAATGTTGTTCCTTCAAGACTTCCTTCGATATTTTTAGGATAAAAATCTGCAGATTCATTAAATCCAAATGTAACCACTTCGTGTGGTGTCATTGAACGATACTTTTCTGACCAAGGGTCTGAATCGTTTAAAATGACGTATTTCGTCTTTTTTAAATTTTGACCAAGTTGAGAGAATAAAAGTCCTTTAGTAAACCCGTAATCTTCCATCGTACCGTGGAAATCCAAATGATCTTGAGTCATATTTGTAAATATAACGATATCAAAATCGATTCCAAACGTACGTCCAAGCTTTAATGCATGACTAGATACTTCCATTGTAAAAACTTCAGTTTCTCTTTCAACAGCTTCTTTTAAGCGTTTATGGAGTCTTGTCGTCTCAGGTGTCGTATTTAAAGATGGATAAGTATCTTCGTTAATCTTAAATCCATTTGTTCCTAAATACGCACTTTTTTTAGCCATACTAATACTTAAATTATGAATCATCGTAGATACTGTCGTTTTACCATTTGTTCCTGTTACACCGACCATCGTCATACTTTCGTGCGGAAAGTCGTATAAATATTCCGCAAAAAGTGCCGATACTTTTGACGGATCTTTTACTTTAATTAACCCGACACCTTCTGGTAGGTCTTTTTTTCTATCTGATAAAATTAGCTGTGAACCATTTTCAACCGCACTATCTATATAATTAAAACCGTCAGTTTCAATACCTTTTAACGCTACAAAAATTGTTCCCGGTTTTACTTCTCTAGAGTCGACAGTAATATCCGTCACTTCTTCTGGTAAATCACCGTAAATTTCCTTTATTTTTAACAATGAAATTAACTGTTCTGTTTTCATTTTTTCACCTCTAACAGTTTGATTCAATTATACAACAATCAAAATAAAATACGCCTTTAACGGCGCATTTTATTGTGTCTTTTTCTGTTGTTTCTTTTCACGTCGTCGTATTAATACGATACTAATTTCGTATAATGCAATCATCGGCGCAAGTGTAATTAGATGAGTAAATACGTCCGGAGGCATAATAAGTGCTGTTACTACGAGTAGTCCGAAGTATACATACTTTCTAATTTTTACCATCGTCTCTGCATTGAGTAGCCCGATATAATTTAAGAATAATATAACGACAGGTAATTGGAATATTAAACCAAACGGAATCGTCGTCATGAGTAGGAATGCCATATACTCATCTGCAGTTACAATGACGTCAAAGTTCTTCTCACCTAAAGAAATTAAGAAGAAATAACTGATCGGATGGACGACAAAATATCCAAATAAAAGCCCTGCGACAAATAATAATAACATCCCTGGCAATGAACTTTTAATAAATGCCGTTTCTCTTTCAACAAGTCCAGGCTTCATAAACCCCCATAAAAACCAGCAGATAAAAGGAACAGATAATCCAAGACTGATTGAAACAGAAGTCTGAAGATAGAATCGAATCACTTCAAATGGTCCTAAAACAACGATATTTGCGCCTTTAGACACATACGGAAACCACCAACTTACAGTCGCAAATATGATTACGAACCATAGTACAACAACAAGTGCCGACTTCATAACAACGGCTCTTAAGTCTAAAATATGGTCCATTAACGGTGCCACATTATCTTCTTGGGTTAACTTTTTACGCTTTCTATTTACTGGCACTTCTTTATATTCATGATTATTAGACATAATTATGTACCACCTTAATCATTCAATCATTATTTGAAATTTCTGTCGCTGTAAATTCATACATCTATAAAGTTTACATTATAATAAAAAGTTTTAATATCAATTAATGATTACCTAAATAATAGGCTGAATGGAATTATGTATTCATTATAATATAGTTTTTAGTTTTAAAAAACATCATAAAAAGAAGAAGCTAAGTGAAACTTAGCTTCTAGTTATTTTTCTAGACGTTTATTGTCTTTGTGGTAATTAATAACACCTTCAGCACAGCGATATGCGAGTGCACAAACTGTTCCTGTTGGGTTGTTACCTGAGTTATGAACGAATGCACTTGAACCTACGACGAATAGATTATCTCTGTCCCAGTGTTGTAGCCAAGTGTTAACTACAGAGTTCTCAGGGTCATCTCCCATTGGAGTACCCCCTGCTAAGTTTGTTGACTGATAAGGAACGATATCATAATCACCGATATCTCCGTCTTCGACGTCGATATGCTTAGCACCCATTTTCTTTAAAATCTCTTCACATTGTTTTACGAGATATTTGTTACGCGCGTTATCTTTTTCTGTCCAGTTATAAGTCAGACGAACTTGCGGGTTACCATAAGCATCTTTATAAGTTGGATCTAAAGATAAGTAATTATCGCGGTGTGGGCCTGTATGTGCCATCGTATACACTTCAAGTGTTCTTGTGAAGTTATTTACCGACTCATCTTTAAAGTCTTTACCCCATGACGGTGTGTCTTCTTTAACGACATTCGTTAAAATAGGACGACTTCCAGTTTGAGTGAAGTGAATAGAACCACCGTGAATGAAGTCAAGGTCTTCATGCTCAAAATTATCTCCGTTAAAGTCATCTAAAATCATACCGAGTGCTCCTGCACCCATGAATGTATTAAACTGCTCGTCGAAGAAACCTGTCGCACCAAGTCCAGTTTGGTAACAATAGTGACTACCTAAAGTACCTTTCCCAGTTTCTGGGTCGTATTGTTTACCAATATCTGAAACTGCGAGTAGTTTATAGTTACTAAATACGAAACTAGAAAGTACGACGATGTCCGCCGGTTGGAAATATTCTTCGTGAGTTTCTGTGTCGATAAATTTGACACCTGTAACTTTCTTTTTGTCGTCTTTATCTGTCACGATCTCAGTGACGTTAGAGTTGTAACGAATTTCATGATTACCTGTTTTTTCAGCTGTTTTTAAAACTGTCACGTCAGGCGTTGCTTTTGCGTCGTATTCACATGCGAATCTTTCACAAAATGCACAATACTGACACTGATTTAACGTTTCACCATCAGGGTTAACATAATTTTGTGACATATTTGATGACGGCATCATAATCGGATGAAGTTCTAATTCTTTCGCAGCATCTTCAAACATTTTTAATGTTTTCGTTTTTACCATCGGTGGGTTAGGATATGGGCTCGAACGTTTCTCACCAAGGGGGTTTTCTTCACCACTTACGCCTGCTGTTTTCTCAAACGTATCATAGTAAGGTTCTAAATCATCAAACGTAATTCCCCAGTCGCGATACATAAAGCCATCATCTTCTGAAAGCTTATCTTTACCGTACTTATCTTCTGTCATTGATTTAATTTCAAAGTCATATTTCATGTAACGGTCTGTTTGTCCATTCCAGTGCGTACCTGCACCTCCACGACCTTGTCCTGGTAAAAATGACCCGAATCTACGAATTGGTAATGCACGCTCATCACGTTTATTTCTAAATGTTAAAGTTTCTTTTGAAGCGTCCTGCATTAACTCGTAACGCACCGCGTACTTTAACTCATCGTGAACGTGCTGATAATCATTCGTATCGCGGTAAGGACCTCTTTCAAGACTTTTTACTTTTAAGCCCTCTTTAGTCGTTTCAGCTGAAACGATTCCGCCGGTCCAACCGGCGCCAATCGTTACAACGTCGACTTTTTCAAGCTCTTTAGCCATTAAAATCTACTCCCAAAATCTATTACTTCTCTAAACGTTTTTTATCTTTAGAATATTTAATTACACCTTCAGCACAACGGTATGCTAAAGCACCAACTGTACCTGTTGGGTTGTAACCTGAGTTATGCGCAAAGTTACCTGCACCTACAACGAATAGGTTATCTCTATCCCAGTGTTGTAACCAGTTGTTAACTACAGAAGTTTCTGGGTCATCTCCCATAATAGTACCACCAGTGTTGTGTGTAGATTGGTAAGGAACAATGTCATAGTCACCTAATTCATCGTCAACATCTACTTTTTTAGCACCCATTTTTTCTAGGATTTCTCCACTACGTTCTGCTAAATATTTTGTTCTTTTTCTGTCCATATCTGTGAAGTTATAAGTTAAGCGTACGAGTGGTACACCAAATTCATCTTTATAGTCACTATCTAAGTCAAGATAGTTATCTTTATGTGGACTTGTTGCACATTGACCAGAGACTGATAAAGATCTCGTATATTGTTTAACAGATTCCTCTTTAAAGTCTTCACCCCATGAAGGTGTTCCTTTTGGTACAGGGTTAGTCACAATTGGTCTTGCACCAAGCTGAGTGACCGTAATGTTACCACCGTGTAAGAAATCTAAGTCTTCGTGGTCGAAGTTATCTCCGTTAAAGTCGTCAATTGACATACCTAGTGCACCTGCACCCATGAAGACGTTAAATTGCTCGTCGAAGAAACCTCTAGCGCCTCCGAACGTTTGGTAACAGTAGTTACGACCAAGTGTACCTTTTTCAGTTTTCGGATCATACTGTTCACCGATATCTGAAACTGCTAATAATTTGTAGTTGTTGAATACATAACTTGTTAACACAACGATATCTGCTGGTTGAATGAATTCTTCTTTAGTTAGAGTGTCTACATATTTAACACCTGTAACTTTAGAATCATCATCATCGTCAGTTAAAACTTCTACTACGTTACAGTGTGTACGAAGTTCAAAGTTATCGTGACGTTGTGCAGTTTTTAATACTGTAACTTCTGGTGAAGCTTTCGCGTCGTATTCACATGCGAAACGCTCACAGAATGCACAGTACTGACATGGATTTAACTTTTCACCATCTGGGTTTTCGTATGCTTCAGACATATTTGCCGATGGTAAGAAGAATGGGTGATATCCCATATCATTTGTTGCATCTTCAAACATACCTAAAATTTTTGTTTTAATCATCGGACCGTTTGGATAATCTTTACTTCTTCCACCTTCAAAGTGGTTGACTGTTCCACCGATACCTGCAGTTTGCTCAAACTGTGTGAAATATGGCTCTAATTCGTCATATGTAATACCCCAGTCTTTAAAGCGGTATCCATCTTTTTCTTGAAGACGATCTTCACCATACTTTTCTTTCGTTTGAGTTTCAATTTCGAAGTCATATGGTAAGAATCTAAATACGTGACCATTCCAGTGTGTACCTGCACCACCGACGTTGTCTCCAAGTAAGAACGATCCTTGTTGGCGCATTGGTAATGCACGTTGGTCTGGTTTATTTCTGAATGTTAATGTTTCTTTAGAAATATCTTGCATAAGTTCATAACGAATCGCATATTTTAATTCATCATGCACGTGTTGATAATCTTCTGTGCCTCTTTTTTTACCTCTTTCAAGGCTGACTACTTTTAGTCCCTCTTTTGCCGCTTCTGCTGCGACGATTCCGCCTGTCCAGCCAGCTCCGACAGTGAGTACGTCTACTTTATCTAATTTTTTTGCCATTTATTTCTCTCCTAGCCAAAGTTTGGTAATGGGTCTATTTCTTTAAAGTCGTCTGCATCAATTACGTCTAAGTATGAGTGCTGATGTCCAGGGAATTGTTTCATTTTCCAACCTTCCATGTTTCTGTTTCCATGATAAATTGGGTCACAATATGCCCCTTCTAACGTTGCTGAACGAAGCATCGTAAAGAAATATCCTGAAGTTGCTGTTGATTTTGGTACTCCGAAGTCGACTTTATCGTCTTGGAAATCTTGGAGAATTTCATCTTGCTTATCTTCATCAATATTTGAGAAGCTTTCTTCGAAGCGTTCTTGTGCTTCATCTTGTAGTTTTTTAATACCGAGTCTGAAATATTCACCTCGGTTTAAGTTAGATTGATAACCTTGAGTTGGTAAACCTTCGTGGAAAGGTCCTTGCATATACTCTTTAGAGTTAAAGCCATATGCGCCTGCAAGTTGTCCATCTAAGAAATATGCTGCACCGAGCGCTTTTGCTCCTGGTCCAACGTCAGTTTCTGGGAAAATTCTTTCCATCGCTGCTTCTATCGTTGCGAAGTCTGAGTCGTTTTCAAAGAAAATACGACCTTTGTCTGGTACGTCAAACGTACCTCCATCGCCATGGCCACCGTGTTCGTCTTGTCCACTATTTTCATTATCTCCAGAGTCTTTTGAATTGTCACTTGAGTTACCATCGATGTTAAAACCGATTAAACCTCCAAGTAGACTTCCTCCGATAATACCACC
>DWXM01000069.1 GCA_019119225.1 Candidatus Nosocomiicoccus stercorigallinarum | reverse complement strand
TGAAGTAAAAATGTTTCGTGCGTGTTATTTTGAATCGACTGATTGATTGCTTTAAATGCATGAGCTTGTTCGTCAGTCAGAATTTTCTTTTTATCTTCATAAAATATTCGGCCTTCAAATGGATCACGTTCGACTAATATATCGATTTTTTTACAGAACCCTTTGTCAACAAGTGCATTGATAATCCCGATAGAGTACCCTTCTTCTTCAATAGATTCGTATGTCATCGGACCTTTACTTTCAACGAGATCAAGAAGTTCGATTTGTTTTACAGCACGACTTGATGGTCTCATATCTAAATAATTTGACTCAATGCCGCGACGCGTTTTCTTTTTTGTATGTTGCTCGAATTCTTTTTCTTCATATATATCTTTACTATTAATAAACGGAATGAGTCGCTTTAAATCATCCATCGTTAAATTTTTAACATCTATCTTGTCGTTATGAAACTGTTTAAATTGATTCATTGCTTCAACTGATGCATCATTTGACAGTTT
Source organism: Candidatus Nosocomiicoccus stercorigallinarum (assembly GCA_019119225.1). Classification (GTDB taxonomy): domain Bacteria; phylum Bacillota; class Bacilli; order Staphylococcales; family Salinicoccaceae; genus Nosocomiicoccus; species Nosocomiicoccus stercorigallinarum. The sequence goes on along the minus strand of DWXM01000069.1, from coordinate 41,431 downwards.
TAAGACAGATTTTGATTTCATTTTTAATGCTGCAGGAAGTATCGCTTCGATAACTTTAATGTGTCTCTCGACATAGTAATCTGCGAGTTTTTTACTTAATTCAATCAGTTCTTTTGTTAACACTGGCTCGATATCCATTACTTTTTGGATTTCTTTAATTTTTGATGGATCTAAATCTGTTTCTTGACTGACTTTAATGACAAATCCTTGAATCATCCGTGGACCAAAAGATACGAACACTCTAGAGCCTGGTTGTATTTTATCTTTTAAATGGTTTGGAATCTTATACGTATACAGTCGGTCGACATTTTTACTTGAAATTTGAACGATGACTGATGCGTACATTATTTGTCCACTCGCTTTTTAATTTCATTGATAATTGAATGTGCGATGTCTACTTTTGTACCGTAATTTAACTTTGTGTGGTCACCATTTTTATAGTACATCGTAATTTCGTTATAGTCGCTATTCATACCGATTGCTTTGTTTGATACATCATTTAAACAAATTGCGTCGATATTTTTCTTCTGTAATTTTTTCAGAGCATTTTCTTCAACATTATCTGTTTCTGCTGCAAAGCCTACGACGTACATATTGTCAGTATTATGACCGACATATTTTAAAATATCTGTCGTTTCTTTTAACTCGATAATGTCTAGCTGATCAGTATCTTTTTTAAGCTTTTTATGTGCAACATTTTTTGGCGTATAATCTGATACTGCTGCTGAAAATACACCGATGTCATTGTTTAAATTATTTTTAACCGCTTCAAACATTTCTTCAGTTGATTCGACGTTTAAAATATTTACACCACTTGGTACGTCTAAATTCACTGGACCACTAATTAAGGTGACATCTGCACCTCGGTTACTAAACGCTTCAGCGAGTGCATATCCCATTTTTCCACTTGAATAATTCGTCAAGTAACGAACACTATCAATTCTTTCTTGTGTCGGCCCTGCAGTGATTAATACACGTTTTCCTTTTAAATCGTGATTCAATGATAAAATACGATTCATTTCTTCAATGACTGTTTCTATCTTCGCAAGTCGACCATCAGCATTATACCCACACGCTAAAAATCCAGTTTCACTATCTACAAAGTGATACCCATCTTTTTTTAACGTTTCGATGTTACGCTGCGTCGCATGTTTATGCAACATATTGACGTTCATTGCGGGCATTATCATGACTGGCTTTGTGTTTGCGGCAAGAACATTTGTTAACATGTTGTCGTAAATACCATTTGCAAGCTTTCCAATTGTATTTGCGGTTGCTGGTAAAATTAAAATAATATCTGCCCACTCACCGAGTTTAATGTGTGAGATTTCAGCAGGATTTTCTTCTTTAAACGTATCGACATATACGTGATTTCTTCCAATTGCTTGAAACGCTAGTGGCGTTACGAACTGAAGTGTGTTTTCCGTCAGCACAACTCTAACGTTATGCCCGAGTTGTGTCAGTTTACTCGTCGCATCAATTGCTTTGTAACTTGCGATACCACCAGTCACACCTATTAAAATATTTGCCATTATTTTTCACCTCTAATAGTAAAGAAAAGCTGACAAAATACTTTGTCAGCTTACGATTAGTTAATACGTTTAACGTGGCTATGAGCGATTTCTTCTAGCGCTTTACCTACTGTTTTTTTAGATTTATAATCTTCGAATACCGCATATTCCGGATGATCTTGTAATTCTCTCGCGCGTTTAGCTGCCATAATTACAATCATATATTTTGAGTCTTCGTTTTCTTTTAATTCATGAAGTGATGGGTATAACATTACTCTTCTGCCTCCAATAATAATTTTCTTAAGTTTCTTTCAACTCTTGAACGTCTTAAATGATTCGCCTCGACGATACATCTAATTTTACGTTTTGCTTCTTCAATCGAATCGTTAATGACGACAAAGTCGTATAAATTCATTAAGTTTAATTCTTTTTTCGCTTCACTAATACGATGTTCTATAATTTCTTTTGAATCTGTACCTCTTCCAACAAGTCGAGATTCTAGATGATCGATTGATGGCGGTGCTAAAAAGATAAACAATGCTTCAGGGAATTTGTCGCGTACTTGTTTTGCACCTTCAACTTCGATTTCTAAAAAGACGTCATGTCCTTTTTCCATCGTCTCATGTACGAAATCGACTGGTGTTCCGTAATAGTTTCCAACATATTTCGCGTACTCTATAAATTTGTCTTGTTCAATTAATTTTTCAAATTCTTCATGTGTTTTAAAAAAGTAGTCAACGCCGTCAACTTCTCCTTCACGTTTATCTCGAGTTGTCATTGAAATTGAATACTTAAAATTAGTTTCTTCATCATCAAAGAGTGCTTTACGCACTGTACCTTTACCAACGCCAGAAGGCCCAGATAGAACAATAAGTAATCCTTTATCGTTTGTCATTCGCAGTAAACCTTTCATTAAAGTGATTACCCTTAACTTTACCATAATTATGAGATAATTTCACTATATGTTCGACGGTGTTATAATAGAAAAAGTAAATTGATATGTAACGAGGAGGTTACCTATAGTGGCACTTGACGGAAATTTCATACATGAATTAATGAATGACTTTAAACCGCTCATTGGCGGACGTATAAATAGAATCCATCAAATCGATCCATCTACTATTATATTAAAAGTACGTGCAAATAGAGAAACAAAGACACTATTAGTGAGTAGTCATCCAAGCTTAGCGCGTATACACTTTACAAATGAAACATATGAGACACCATTTGAACCTCCGATGTTTTTAAGAATGTTAAGACGCGATTTAGAATCCGGAATTATACAAGATATTAAACAGATTGGTAATGACCGTAGAATCCATATGACCGTCTCTAATAGTGACGAAATTGGTGACACGATTGAACGAACATTAATTATAGAAATTATGGGCCGACATTCTAACATTATTTTAGTCGATGAAGATGAAAAAGTGATATTCGCAAATAAACATATTTCATCTTCAGAAAACGAACGTCCCATTCACCCTGGGATTACGTACGAAAAACCCCCAACAAAACCGAAATTAAATCCAAGAACGGATGAATTAAACGAATTACCAAAATTAATTGACTTTAACGGGGGCAAAATTAACCGTCAAATTCTCCATAATGTCGAAGGACTTAGCCCACTGTTTATTAGTGAAGCAGAAAATCACGTTAGATTTTGGAGTCGAGACAATATCATTTCTGGTATAAAAGAAACTCTCGACAAATTAACAGTAAATCCGACGTTATATATCGGAGAACGTGACCAATTTTACTACAGTGAACTTGAAACAATGAATCAGAAATACGATGAAAAAATTCATTTTGACACACTTTCAGAGTTACTCGATGAGTTTTATCACTCTAGATATGTAAAGCAAAGTATTAAACAAAAAGCGAACGATTACTTATACGTCATCGAGCAAGCGTACGATAAGACAAAACGTAAAATTGAAAACTTAAAAGAAGATATCAAAGAGTCTTATCGTAAAGATGATTACCAAAAATATGGTGAGTTACTTACAGCATATATGCATGAAGTCAAACCGTTTAGTAAAGAAGTCACTGTTTTTGATTACTATGAAAACAAAGAAATTTCGATACCGTTAAAGGTAAATTTATCTCCAGCGGATAACGCACAAAGATATTATCACCTATACAATAAGATGAAAAACCGTGAAATAGAAGCAAAAAAGCAACTTAAACTTGCGGAGATAGACGTCGAATATTTAGAGACGCTACTTCACCAAATGGAAATGATCTCAACAAACGAAGAGGTCGATGAAATCCGTGAAGAATTAATGCAAGAAGGTTTCATTAAGAAAAGAAACTCGAAAACACGTAGTAAAAAGAAAAAGGTAAACTTAAATAAATATAAGACGACGAACGGTTTAACTGTTCTCGTTGGTAAAAACAATAAACAAAATGACTATTTAACGAACCGTTATGCGAGTAAAAATCATCTATGGTTTCACGTTAAAGATATGCCAGGTAGTCACGTTGTGATTACGCATGTAGAAAGTGAAATAACTGAAGATGATATATTAGATGCAGCAAAAATCGCAGCATATCATTCTAAAGGGAAAGAATCACAGTCAGTACCTGTTGACTATACAGAAATCCGTTACGTGAAAAATATTCCAGGCACAAAACCAGGATTCGTTACTTATACCGATCAAAAAACTGTATACGTGACACCCGTTGAAAAAGAAATTAGTGAAATGAGAGATACTGACTAGCGTTCTTCATGCGAGTCGGTCGTTTATCGTTTAATTTTTATTTAGCACTGCTATTGTCGGCGAAATTTAAAACTCGTGGACGCAAAACGAAGTATCGTCTGCGACTTTTATTTTCATAAACGATACTAAGATTATCGTCTACGAAAAACTGGAAACCGAGAAATTCGCCAACGATACTTATCAAATCGTCTACGACAGAAAATCTCGCCAACGATACTCTTATCTGCGTCAGTAAGAATCTCATTTCGTAAACAATACACAAAAATTGTCTACAAAACTCTAAACCTCTAGACGATAAAGACCTGCCTACATGAATGTGTAAGTATTATCAAAAAAAGCACTCACCCTAAAGGTCGAGTGCTTTCATTTTATAATTCATCTCTAAATTTTTTAACGAGCGCAATATCTTCTTTATCGAGTCTATTTGTTTCTTCACATAGCTTAAGCATCTCGTCAATTGTACTTAAACTATCATAGCTTAAGCCTGCGTTTTCAAAGTTTTCTTTTAAGACGTTTAACTCATAACTAAATACACTCATCACTGAAAGTACTTCTGCACCGGCTTCTTCTAAAGCTTTTGCTGCTTTTAAGCTCGATCCGCCTGTTGAGAATAAGTCTTCGATAAGGATGACTTTCTTACCTTCAACTTCTCCGCCCTCAATTTGTTTACCTGCACCGTGCTTTTTCTTTTCACCGCGCACGTAAACCATTGGTAAGTCAAGACCTGCTGCTAAAAATGCAGCGTGTGGAATACCTGCGGTTGCAGTTCCTGCAATGACTTCTACGTCTGGATAGTTTTCTTTTATCTTTTCAATGAATAGTGTAATGAGTTCTTTTCTCTCTTTAGGGAATCCAATTGTTTTACGATTATCGCAGTAGATTGGAGATTTAATACCACTCGCCCACGTGAATGGATCATTTGGTTGAATTTTGACCGCTTCAATATCTAATAATATTTCTGACACTCGTTGACTCATTATTTCCCCTCCCACATTGCTTTAATTTTATGATAACTTTCAACAGGGTTGTCTGACTGTGTAATCGGACGTCCGACAACTATGTAATTCGACCCAAGTTCTCTTGCCTCGTCTGGCGTTACAATACGGACTTGGTCGTCTGTTTGATTCTCTTTTAAGCGAATACCTGGTGTAATTGTTAAAAAGTCTGGACCAATTTTTTCGTGTAGCATTTGACTCTCTAATGGTGATGAAACAACCCCATCTAAACCAGCATCATGAGTGAGTTGAGCTAAGTTTAACACTGACTCTCTGAGTGGTAATTTCGACTGAAGTTCTTGTTGGACCATATGTTCATTTGTACTCGTTAACTCCGTGACTGCAATACAAATTCCGTCTGGATTATATTCTTTAAAGCTCTCATTTGCGCGGCGCATCATTTCACTGCCTCCACGAGCATGTACGTTGACCATTTGTACGTCTAAACGTCCAAGACCTGCCATCGTACGTGACACAGTGTTTGGAATATCGTGAAGTTTTAAATCTAAAAATAAGTCGTGCCCCATTGCGCGAATTTCTTTAATGACGTTACGTCCTTCAAGCATATATAATTCCATACCAACTTTAACGTATAGTTTTTCATCAAATTGTTTTAAGAAGTTTTCTACTTCTTCATAACGATTAAAGTCAAGTGCAATAATTGGTGTATTCATTGTATCCTCCTAAAGAGTTCTTCCTTTTATATCATGTATATGTTTAATATTATTGTTTTTTAAGTATTCTTCAAGTCCGTCAATTAACTTCGGGCAAGTCATTGGATCCGTAAAGTTTGCCGTGCCGACCGCGACTGCATCCGCACCGACTGATATAAAGTCAACCACGTCTTGAACGTCCGTAACCCCACCCATCGCTATAACTGGCATATCTGGTAGAGCTTTTTTCACTTGATACACCATGTTTAATGCAACAGGCTTAACAGCTGGGCCAGATAAACCACCTGTAATGTTACTAATAATCGGTTGACCATCTCTGTCTAGTCTCATGCCGACAAGCGTATTAATCATCGTAATTCCGTCACAGACATCTTTAACAGCCATCGCCATGTCAACAACAGATGTGACGTTTGGTGATAGCTTCACGTATACTGGTACTTCTGAAACTTCGTAGACCGCTTTTGTTAAATTATATGCCATTTCTGGATCTGTCCCGAACTGGATACCACCTGCTTTAACGTTCGGGCAACTAATGTTTAACTCTAACGCATGGACGTTTTTCGCTTTAGAAATACGTTTTGCGACTTCAACATAATCGTCAATTGTCGTCCCTGCAACGTTAGCGATTAACGGTACGTCAAACTGCTCTAAAAATTTAAGCTCATGTTCTAATACATGATCAAGACCTGGATTTTGAAGTCCAATCGCGTTTAACATGCCTGAATCTGTTTCAGCGACTCTAGGTGTTGGATTTCCTTTACGTGGTTCGACTGTCGTTGCTTTAATCATAATCGCGCCGAGTTTTGACAAGTCATAAAACTGGCTAAACTCTTCACCAAAACTAAAACAACCAGATGCTGGCATAATCGGATTTTTTAAAGAGAGACCAGGTAATTCTACATTTAAACTCATAGTATAATCTCTCCTTTTTTAAATACTGGACCGTCCACACATAACTTCACTTGTCCGCCGTCTTTTTTATCAGCAACACAAGCGTAACATGCACCAAAGCCGCATCCCATTCGTTCTTCTAACGAAATGTAACCATCCATATCTAACGTTTCACTTAATACTTTTAACATTACTTTCGGACCACACGAATAGAATTTGTCAAATTTTGTATCTAACGTGTCGATAACGTCTGTTACAAAACCTTTCGTTCCGTAACTACCATCCACCGTTGCAACGTATGTATCTCCTAAACGACTAAACTCTTCTTCATAAAAAACTTCACGTTCAGAACTAAAACCGAGTACATGTGTTGTTTTAACACCGATTTTGTTTAACTGTTTAGATAACTCTAGTAATGGAGGTACTCCAATTCCACCACCAACAATTAGTACATGATTCGCTTGTTCAACTGGGAAACCATTACCAAGTGGTGCTAACACGTCGACGGTATCTCCACTTTTTAATTTCGAAAGCTCTGTTGTACCTTTTCCACCTGCACGATATACAATCGTAAAAGTCTCATTGACAGCATCAACGTCCGATATAGAAATCGGACGTCTTAGCATAAACGCCGAAGTCTCATTCACACGAATATGTGCAAACTGACCTGGCGTTTTCATTTTACTTGTAATCGGGCCATGGATCACCATTTTATAAATATTATGTGCAATTTCTTCTTGGGATTTTACACTGAGTAAGTGATTCATGTCGACACTCCTATTATTTTTCGTAGACGATTTTTCCGTCACAAATTGTCATGTAAATATCTGAGTCTAGTGCTTCACCAATAAACGGTGAGTTACTTGCTTTAGATACGAATCCATCTTCAGTAATCGTCACGTGATCTTCTAAATCAATAATTGTTAAATCAGCAGCTTTTCCTTCTTTAATTTCACCGCTATCAAGATTAAACACTTTACTTGGTTTAATCGTCATAAAGTCAACGAGTTGTTGTAATGTAAATACTTCTGTTTTTACAAGCTTTGTATAGAGTAACTGGAATGCGTGTTCAATACCGACAATTCCAAATGGCGCTTTCGAAACACCAACTGCTTTTTCATCTTTATGGTGCGGTGCATGATCTGTAGCGATAAAATCAATTGTCCCGTCAAGTAATCCTTCAATTAACGCTTCACGGTCATCGCTACCACGTAATGGTGGGTTCATCTTAAAGTTCGGATCTAACTCTTTAAAGTCATTCTCATCTAATACTAAGTGGTGTGGAGTCACTTCTGCAGTGACTTTAATACCTGCTCGTTTTGCATCACGAATGACTCGTACTGATTCTTTTGTTGACACGTGACAGACGTGATAATGACAATCTGCTGCTTCAGCAAGTAATACGTCACGTGCAATTTGTGTTGACTCTGCAAGGCTTGGAATTCCTTCAACGTCGAGTCTTTCTGAAACGTCACCTTCATGAACCGCACCTGACCCTGCAAGTGAGTTGTCTTCAGTATGTGCAACGATTGGCATGTTAATTGATGCTGCTTTTTTCATTGCTTCATACATCACTTTTGCTGTTTGTACACCAACACCGTCATCTGTGAAGGCGAACGCACCGTGTGCTTTTAAACCATCAAAATCAACAAGTTTTTCACCACTTAATCCTTCTGTAATCGATACATATGGTAATACACGAATGGCTGCATCACGCTCAATAATTTCATTGACTTGATCGAGTCTCTCAACCGTATCAATAATTGGTTTTGTGTTTGGCATTGGGCAAACTGTCGTAAATCCACCACGTGCAGCTGCTAAAGACCCCGTTTTAATCGTTTCTTTATGTTCAAATCCTGGTTCTCTAAAGTGAACATGCACATCGACTAAACCGGGTGTTAACAATTTACCTTCTAAGTCGATGACGTCATGATTACTTTCCTCAATTGATTCGTTAATCTCCTTAATCTTACCATCTTCAATTAATACATCTTTTTCGATGAACTTATTATCTAACAGTAACTTTGCTCGTTTTAAAAGCACTAGATTTCTCTCCTTCAAGAACTCTTTCTAAAATACTCATTCTGATAAATACACCATTTGCCATTTGTTCGAAGATTACACTCTTATCACCTTCTACACACTCGTCAGTGATTTCTACACCGCGGTTCATTGGTGCTGGGTGCATTAAGATTGCGTCATCTTTCATACGTGCAACACGACCTTGGTTAATACCGTATCTTTGGTTATATTCGATATTTGATAGTAACATTTTTCTGTCGTGACGCTCGTTTTGTACACGTAACATCATAACAACGTCACACTCTTCAACCGCTTCGTCTAAATCCATGTAAGGGACACCTAATGAATGATCTTGATATTCTTCAGGACCTGAGAAGTATACTTCAGCACCCATATTACGTAGTGCTGTTGCATTTGATTTTGCAACGCGTGAGTGAACGATATCTCCAACAATGACGATTTTTAGTCCGTGAATACGACCATGGTGCTCGTAAATTGTCATCATATCGAGTAGAGATTGTGAAGGGTGGCTTCCACTTCCATCTCCACCGTTGATAACTGGAATGTTAATGCCTTCTAATTGCTCATAATACTTATTATCAGGGTGTCTAATAACTAATGCATCTACACCGATTGCTTCTAGAGTTTTACAAGTATCGTATAATGACTCACCTTTTTGCACTGCAGATTGTGATACTTCAAATGGAATTGCATGCATACCAAGTCTAAATTCAGCCATTTCGAAACTTGATTTTGTACGTGTTGACGTTTCAAAGAATAAGTTACAAACTGTTGTATCTTGTGCAAATTTTGAGTAATCGCCTTTTTTAATTTCTTGTGCGCGAGTAATAATTTCGTAAATCTCTCTAGGTGATACGTGTTCCATTGATAATAAGTTTTTCATTGTATATTGCCTCCGGTATTTTAGATTTTGGAGTTTAGATTAAGAAATTGAAACCGAATTTTCACCGTCGACTTCTTCAATTTGTACGATGACATCTTCTTCACTTGACGTTGGGATGTTTTTACCGACAAAATCTGGACGTATTGGTAATTCTCTATGTCCTCTATCGACAAGTACTGCGAGTGAAATCGTCTTTGGTCTGTGGTGGAACATTACTGCATCGATTGCTGCTCGAATTGTTCGACCCGTTTGTAATACGTCATCGACAAGCACGACATGTTTATCATCTAAGTTGATATTTGTGTCAAGACCGTCAGTATTTTCACTTCTCGCTGTGTCGTCTCTAAAGTTTCGAATGTCTATCGTACCACCGTCAACTGGATGCCCTTCAATCGATTCGATCTTTTCTCTCATTCGATTACCGAGATATTCACCGCGTCTTTTAATACCAAGAAGTACGATGTTTTCACTACCTTTATATTTCTCTAAGATTTCGTGCGACATTCTCGTTAAGCTTCGGTTAATTCCTTGTTCATCTAAAATAGTTCTCTTCATTACAAGAACCCTCCTAATAATCATAAAAAAATACTCATGCCTAAGACATGAGTATACGCGTAGCAAAACTGGCCCATATATTCTATATAGTTCTACCAGTATTATATATATACGTTTCATCATGTCTTTTCGGCCTCACGGGACCAGTTTTAAAGACACATAAGTATTTATTTATGTTGATTATTATATTAGTCCTCTTCCTAATATTTGTCAACAATATAAATCAGCTTTTTTCAAAACGTATTTTTTCGAGTATTGAATTAAATTCTTTTGGTAAATCTGATGAAAAACTTAAACGTTCTTTCGTAACTGGATGTGTGAAGCCAACTGTTTTTGCATGTAATAATTGTCCGTCAGTTTTAAACTTACTTTTTCTTCCGTACACAGGATCTCCAACGATCGGATAACCGATATAATCCATATGAACACGGATTTGGTGTGTACGACCAGTTTCTAAAATTGCTTCGATTAATGTATAATCTAAAAAACGCTCTAGAACGTTAAAATGTGTGACTGCATCTTTTCCGTCATCCACGACTGCCATTTGTTGACGCTTTTCTTTATTGCGTCCAATTGGTGCATCAATCGTCCCTTTATTGTGTGGAATTACTCCGTGTACAAGCGCAACATATCGTCTATCTACTGTTTTATCTTTTAGCTGTTCGCTTAATTCACGATGTGACACATCATTTTTTGCGACCATTAAAAGACCACTTGTGTCCTTATCAATTCTATGAACAATACCCGGACGATATTCACCATTAATCCCTGATAATGACTCTAATTGATAAAGTAATCCATTTACTAACGTATGACTACTATGCCCAGCTGACGGGTGAACCACCATACCTGACGGCTTATTTACAACCGCAACATCTTTGTCTTCATAAACAATATCTAAATTTAAGTTTTCTGGTGTAATATCAACTGTTTCAATTTCACGTTCATTAATCTTAATTACGTCATTTAACTTTACTTTATAGTTCGGTTTAACGACCGCATCATTTACAACGATATTACCTTCTTTTAAGCGATTTTGAATTTCCGTACGAGAACTGTCTTCTATCTCTTTTGTAAGCAACTGATCGATTCTTTTATTTACGTTACTTTCATCAATTTTAATTTCCATTTGTTTCACCACGCTCTGAAAAGATTTGAATAATCATTAAAATGACGCCGACTGTTAAACTAGAATCTGCAACGTTAAAAATCGGAAAGTCATATGAGAAAATCATCGTATCAATCATATCGACGACTTTTTGAAATAATACACGGTCAATGAAGTTGCCAAATGCGCCTGCAATAAGTAATGTTAATGAGATTTGTAATAATAGATCATTTTTTGCTTCTTTTTTATAGAAGAATAAAAGCATGACAATCACAAACACAGTAATAATGTAAAATAGCCACATTTTACCTTCTAACATTCCCCACGCTGCACCTTCGTTTCGGTGTGACGTAATCGATAAAAAGTTGTCGATAATTGGTATAGATTCCCCGTAGTCCATATGTTTAACTACGAGGAATTTTGTCAGTTGATCAATCGCAACAATGACTATACCAAGTATACTCATCGGCAAAATTCGGTAACCTTTCATCGTCTCACCTAGTTTTCGCCAACGACAGAGCGACAACGATCACAAATGTCATCTTTACCTGTCACAAGGTTTTCATCAGTTTTATAGTTCCAGCAACGTGCACATTTCTCACCGTCCGCATGCTCAACTTTTACAGTTGAATTTGCGTATGCTGTACCATCTTCTAACTCATCAACAATTTCAACTTGTGACACGATGAATAACTGAGTAAATTCAGAGTTAATGCTGTCTTTATCTAACCCTTCAGGTAATGTTAACGTCACTTTTGCATCTAGTGATTTACCAATTACTTTTTCGTTACGTGCGACTTCTAATGCTTTATAAACATCGTCACGAACTGCCATAATTTGTGCCCATTTTTCTAACACTGCTTCATCGACTTCTTCTTTGTCACTAAAGTGTGTTAAGTGGATACTTTCAGCAGTTCTGTTTGGTGAATGGTCGTAAATATCTTCAGCAGTGTGTACAAGCACTGGTGCTAATACTTTTGTTAAATCCTCTAAAATACGGAATAGAACCGTTTGAACACTACGTCTTACTCTAGAATCTTCTTTTTCGATATATAAAATATCTTTTGCATAGTCTAAATAGAAGTTTGATAAGTCTACGTTGATAAAGTTCTGTAATGATTGATAAATCGTAATATAGTTGTATGCGTCATAGTTGTCTCTTGTTTCGTTATAGAACTTACTAAATTTGTTGTACATATATTTATCGACATCATATAAATCATCGTATGCGACTTTATCAGTTTCTACGTTAAAGTCACTTAAGTTACCAAGTAAGAATCGTACTGTATTACGGATTTTACGGTAAACATCTGACACTTGTTTTAAGATGTCATCAGAAATACGTACGTCTTCTTCAAAGTCACTTGAGAATGCCCATAAACGAATGATGTCTGCACCCATTTGGTTCATAATCTTCGTTGGATCTACGACGTTACCGAGTGATTTAGACATCTTTTTACCTTCTCCGTCCATAACGAAACCGTGTGAGAGTAACTCTTTATACGGAGATACACCACCTGTTGCAACACTTGTAATCAGTGAAGAGTTAAACCAACCTCTATATTGGTCTGAACCTTCAAAGTATAAGTCTGAAGGGTATGTTAAATAGTCTCTTTGGTCTAACACACCTCTATGTGTTGATCCTGAGTCAAACCAAACGTCCATAATATCTGTTTCTTTTTCAAATTTACCGTTTGGTGAATTTTCGTGTGTAAATCCTTCTGGTAATAAATCTTTAGCATCCCATTCAAACCAAACGTTACTACCATGTGTTTCAAATAATCCTGCAACGTGTTCCATAACTTCAGCATCTACGATTGGTTCACCATTTTCAGCATAGAAGAATGGTAAAGGTACACCCCATACACGTTGACGAGAAATTACCCAGTCTCCACGATTTTTAATCATGTTGTACATACGTTCTTTGTTCCACACAACTTGGAATTTCGTGTCGTTTAACGCATCTAAAATTTCTTCACGTACGTTTTCAATTGACGCAAACCATTGTGGTGTTGCACGGAAAATTACTGGTGTTTTAGAACGCCAATCGTGTGGATAAGAGTGCGTAATGAATTTAAGTTTAATTAACGCACCAGCTTCATCTAAATCTTCTCCAACCACTTTGTTTGCATCATCATAATATAACCCTTCATATTTACCTGCTTCTTCAGTAAATACCCCTTTATCATCTACTGGAGATAAAATATCAAGATTATAATGTTGTGCGACTTTATAGTCGTCATCCCCGTGACCTGGTGCTGTATGGACAAGCCCTGTACCACCGTCTGTTGTAACGTGATCACCTAAAATAACGAGACTCGTACGGTCAAATAATGGGTGTTTCGCTTCAACGCGTTCAATTTCAGAACCTTTAAATTCTTTCGTTCTTTCGACTTTGTCCTTATCCCACTCGACTTCTTCTAAAAATGTGTCGATTAAATCTTCAACGATAACGTATTCTTCACCTTCATAATTAAACTGAACATAGTTTAAATCAGGATGTACTGCGATCGCTAAGTTTGACGGAATTGTCCAAGGTGTCGTTGTCCAAATGACTAAGTTCACACCTTTTTCAAGTACGTCATTACCATTTTCGACTTTAAATGATACGTAAATCGATGGTGAACGCTTATCTTTATACTCAAGTTCTGCTTCAGCTAAACTTGACTCTGAAACTGGTGACCAGTAGACAGGCTTTTTACCACGGTAAATTAACCCGCGTTCTACCATATCTTTTAAGACACGTACTTGTGCCGCTTCAAATTCAGGTTTATAAGTTAAATACGGGTTATCCCACTCTCCATCGATACCCATACGCATAAACCCTTCCATTTGACCTTGAACTTGTTTGTTTGCGAATTCTTCACACTTTTTACGGAATTCACTGATTGACATTTTGTTACGGTCTACACCTTTATTTGTCAGTGCTTGTTCAATCGGTAAACCGTGTGTATCCCATCCTGGAACGTACGGTGTATAGTAACCTTGCATTTGTTTGTTACGGTTAATAATGTCTTTTACGATTTTATTTAGCGCGTGACCCATATGAATCGCGCCATTTGCATACGGTGGTCCGTCATGTAGTACGTATGGTTCATTTCCTTTGTTGAGTTCAAGTTTCTTGTTGTATAAATCCATTTCTTTCCAGCGTTTTTGCATATCTGGCTCTTTTGTAATTAATCCACCGCGCATTTTAAATTTTGTATGCGGCATAAGTAACGTATCTTTATAATCCATTCAAACTTCCTCCTAAATTAAAAAACTCTTCATAGTCAAAAAGGGACGATTATACCGTGTTACCACCCTAATTGACTCATGAAGAGTCCACTCGTTTATATATTCATAATAATTAAATATTAGTGATATCAATATATTTATTTTCTAGAGCTTTCACCATCCTCTAGTCGCTTTAAAAAAGTCAATATATTGCGTGTCTAATACATTAATAACATTATGCAAAAATTTCAGATTATTGTCAAACAGTTTTACTACTAGTCTTCATAGACTAATACTTCGATTCTAGATTTTCCTTTTCTTGTTTCATGTATAAACTCACTAACGATAAAACGACCAAATCTTCTCACGCTAATAATATCTTGAAGTTCTACAACAAAACTCGGATCTGTAACGACAGCGTGATTTACTTTTACCTTTTCTCTCGTCACTCTATTTTTACTTTTCGCACGTCCTTCTTTAATTACTTCTGATAAAATCACATCTAGGCGAAATGACGATACGATAATTGTATGTTTCGTCGTTTCCTCGATAGGTTCTAAAAATTCAACGTTTGGAATTTTATTCAGTTCTATTGGCGCATTTTTTATCGTTGTTAATTCTCTTTTAAATAGTTCAAAAAAGTTTTTATCAACAGCGAACTCTATTTTATCTGAAATAATAATGTCCCCAAGTTTACTTCTATCCACACCAATACTCATCATCGCACCGAGTATATTTCTATGGGATAACGAAACGAATTTTTCAGGATAATTTAACTCTACTGTTTCAATTTCAAAGTCTTCTCTAGACACTTCTAGCATTTCAGGAACGAGTAATACGCGTTTTCTTTCGTGATTATCTTCATTCCCACCTCCGTAATACTCGACTTTAATATCTGAAAAACGTCCACTAATACTTTCTATAATTTTACGTTCTCTAGGATCCGTAAAATCAAGAAGTACTGGATAATAATCTCTAGAAGCAATTTCAAATTTACTGTAGTAAAAAATAATCTTTTCTTTTTCTTCTTTTCTAAAATGTTGAAATAAAGATTCCATTAAAATATCTCCTAAAATTAAAATAAAAAAGAGATATTATAATAATATCTCTTACGATACAACATTTAATAATGCATTAAATACATGGTGCATTCCATAATTAAATAATTGGAATATAATAATTAAAAAGATCGGTGAAATATCAATCATACCACCGATTGGTGGGATGATTTTTCGTAATGGCTCCATTAAGGGCTCGTAAACTTTACCAAGCATCTCACCAAATGATGATTCTCTTAAGCCTGGAATCCAACTTGACAGTATGTAAATAATGAACCCCCAAGTAAAGATTGGCCAAATAATTGTATAAAATTTATAAATAGTTAAAACGATATTAACGCCTGTAGAATGATCCACAATTAAAACTCCTTACATTGAGTCAGAGTCACTTTTTTCAGAAATCACACCTTCTACGCCTACAGAGTTCGGTGTACATAAGAAAATGTCCGCTCCAACTTTTTGAATATCTCCTTCTAAAGCATACACTGTCCCGCTTAAAAAGTCGATAATTCTCTTTTTTGATACTTTATCGAGTTTTGTTAAGTTAACGAGTGCTGTTCGGTTATTTTTAAGTTGATCCGCAATATCTTGAGTTTCTCCAAATACATACGGTTCAAACAAGCATACTTTCGTATCAATTTTACTCATGTCAACCGCTCCTTTTTGTTTCTTTTGTTGTGAATGAGTGTTTTCACGAGGCTGTGTCTTTTCGATTTTTGGTTTGCGGTTTCTCGTCGTTTCCGTAAAGTTTACAGCAGTCACCTTGTTTGGTTTACTCGTCGATTTTTCCTTTGTTTCATAAACGACAGGGTCGTTTTCTATTTCGTCCATTTCTTCAGGCTCGATTACAAATAAGTCTTTGATAAATTTTAAAGCCATTTTAACCACCTAACCTTCCATTAATATACTTCCTAGACGAATGTATGTTGCACCTTCTTCAAGTGCTATTTTATAGTCATTACTCATACCCATACTAAGTTCTGTAATATCTTCAAATTCTTTGTTTAACTCATCTCTAAGTATTCTTAACGATTTAAATACGTTACGAATTTCTTCTTCATCGTCAGTTTCAGGTGCCATAGTCATTAGACCAATGACTTTCACATGCTTATATTGTGAGACAGTTTGAACAAATTTTCTCACATCTTCAGGTTTTAAACCATGTTTACTTTCCTCTCCGGAAACGTTTACCTGTATAAAACATTTTACATCATGATTCGCATGTTGTTCAATACGTTTAGCGATAGATTCTCTTTCTAAAGAGTGTAAATAGTATAAGTTATCAATAATATCTTTTACTTTTCTTGATTGTAACGTACCGATGAAGTGCATGTTTTTATCGTCAGGTAATGCGTTTAACTTTTCGTTAAATCCTTCAATTCTATTTTCACCGAAGTTTCTAACACCAGCGTCGTAAGCTTCTTGTGCTGCTTCATTGCTATGATATTTCGTTACAGCGATAATTGTCGCTTGATCGTTGACTTCTTCTTTAATCTTCAAAAAGTTATCTTTAATCAATGCTTTTCCTCCCAATAAATCCTAATGCACGTCCAGTGTTACCTTTTTCTAATCTAAATGAAAAGAAATCATCACTTTCAGTTCCGAGCGGTGTGACGTGAATATTTTCTTCTTTAACACCGTACTCTAACGCTTCTCTTTTATTCACCGCTTTTAAGTCTAGTAAATACTTTCCGTCACTTACTCTTTTAACTGCATAATCTGGTACTTTAAACGTTTCGTTAATAACATTGTCATCAACTTCATAATAGTCACCGTTAATCGTCACTCCAATGACAACTCTTAAGTCATCTAAATCACCGTCGTAATGATCTAATAGTTTTTTTAGTACTTCTTTTTTTGTACCTTTCCAACCAGCATGAACTAGTCCGATAAACGAATTTTCTACGCTATAAATATAAATTGGTGTACAATCTGCGTAATTCATAGCGAGTAAGACATCTCTGTCATATGTATATAATGCATCGATATTATGAATATTATCAGTGAGTTCATTAATATTTGTCCCACGGTCGTTTCTAGTCACTTCATAAACATGATTATCGTGACCTTGCACAGGCATTACAAAGCTTTCTCTATCAAAACCAATTTCTTCACTTAAAAGCGACTGATGGTGATGAACATTTGCCGGGGCATCCCCAATATATAACGCCATATTAAACGAATCTCTCGGATAGTTACTAATTCCGTTTGTACGTTTTGTATAACCAAAAACTAAATCATCTGAATTATACCCGACATAATATTTATGATTGTTAAACATTAAACCATCTCCTAATAGACAAAAACGGAGATATTGAAGTCAATATCTCCGTAAATAATTGTCTTATCTTCTACGACTACGACGACCTCTAATGAATGATGGTACATCTGGTTCGTTATCTAAAGAAGATTTTCTATCTGATGCATCGAATGATTGTTCAGAACGTGAACGATCATCTAAATCGATAAATGAATCTTCTCTTTCTTTTTCTTCAAACGATTGTGTTTGTCTACGCTCTTGTTGAACCGGTCGTTCAGGGCTTCTTGATACTGACTTTTCATTAAATCCTGTCGCAATAACAGTAATCACTAACTCATCTTCAAGTTCAGGGTTAATGACTGTACCAAAGATCATATTTACATCTTCATCTGCAGCGTCTTGAACGATATCTGCAGCTTCTTGTGCTTCGAATAATGATAAGTTTTCGCCACCAGTGATGTTCATTAACACACCTTGTGCACCTACAATTGAAGTTTCAAGTAATGGACTTGAGATTGCTTTTTTAGCTGCTTCAACTGCACGGTTTTCACCACTAGATACTCCGATACCCATTAATGCAGAACCTTTGTCTGTCATAATTGTTTTAACGTCAGCGAAGTCTAGGTTTACTTCACCACTAACACTAATAAGATCTGAAATACCTTGTACCCCTTGACGTAGAACGTTGTCTGCTTCCTTGAATGCTTCCATCATCGGTGTAGATTTGTCTACGATATCAAGTAAACGGTCGTTAGGAATAACGATTAGCGTATCTACAGCTGCTTTCATTTGTTCAACACCAGCTGCTGCTTGTGTTTGACGTTTTCTACCTTCAAAAGAGAATGGACGTGTAACAACACCAACTGTTAAAGCACCCATCTCTTTAGCGATTTTCGCAACGACTGGTGCTGCACCTGTACCAGTACCGCCACCCATACCAGCAGTAACGAATACCATGTCCGCACCTTGAATTGCGTCTTCGATTTGCTCACGTGATTCTTCAGATGCTTTTTTACCAATTTCAGGATTAGCACCCGCTCCAAGTCCACGTGTTAATTTTTCACCAATTTGAATTTTAGACTCAGCTTTAGATAAGTTTAAAGCTTGTCCGTCTGTATTTACTGCAATAAATTCAACATTTTGCATACCTTCGTCGATCATTCGGTTAACAGCGTTGTTTCCTCCGCCACCAACACCAATAACTTTTATCGCTGCTTGATGATTAAAACCTGTTTCAAATTCCAACATCTCACCATATCCTCCCAAGTCATTAATTACTCAAATAAGTTCTTAAATACTTTTTTCATAAATCCACCAAAATCAGATTTCTCTTTTTCTTTTGGTGGTTCGTCTTTTTCATGTGACGTTTCAATAATCTCTTCAGACTCAATATATGAATCATCTTCGTTAGTTTCATCAGATGGTTCAATAAAGTACTCTTCAACTTCCGCTACATCTCTATTTTGATTTTGCTCTTTGCGCTCTTTAAATAGAGAAGGGAAAATCGATTGTTTCTCTTCCTCGACAGTCTCTTCAGCTTCGTCATAATCACTTTCATGATTATCAATTGTAACATAATCGAGGAGTTCATCAAAACGAATACCGCTCTCAATTGTCGCAATTGCACTTGAAAATTCAGGTTTTCTTGCGCCCATTTGAGTCGGAATATGAATGCGCACTTTTTCTGATACGATATCGAGTAGTAAATCTCTAACCCCGCGCATATTCGCAGTACCACCTGTTACAACAAATCCACCACTAATATCATTGATACCTGCGCGTGCTAAATCTTCAAAGATTTCCATGAACATATCTTCAAGAGTCACTTCGATAACGTCAGATAAGTCTTTAGCGCTTATTTCAAGATCTTCATCTTTACTATTTTGTGGGAAGACAACTCTTTCACCTTCAGGTGCTCTGTCGTAAAATGCGTGACCATATTGTTCTTTTGCACGATTTGCGTAATGAAAATCAGTATTAAACTCGTTTGCGATTACTTGTGTAATCGTATTACCTCCTGCTGGTATGACACCAGCATATCGTAATGCGCCGTCTTTATAGTAAGCGTACTGAGTTAAATCTGCACCGATATCCATAACGACTGAACCGAGTTCGATTTCTGATTCAGTTAATATATGCGTATAGTTATATGCATCTGATGTAACGTCAATAATATTTAAACCAGCTTCTGCTGCACAGTTCCCCATGTTTAGGAATAATGTACGGTCGACTGCGATAATTCCAGCGTTCACTGTTAAACTTTCTCTTGCGATAATACCTTTTGGATCTTCCACTTCGTGTAAATCATCGACTATGAATGAAACTGGAAATACTGTTACAATTTCTTGATCTTCTGAAATCTCTTTAAAACGAATGTTTTCGAGTAGTTCTTCAATTAACTCTCCGTCGATTTCAGTGTCTCTACCTGAGAATCTTAACGTTTCAGTCTCAAAAATAATATTTGAATTCGTTATTGGAACTTTTAAAAAGACTTCATCGATATCTATATTTGCAATAAGCTCTGCTTTTTTTACCGTATCAATAATTCCACTTTTAGCGAGATCAAAGTCTCGAATCATACCCTTTGATACACCGTCAGTGAAGGTTTGGCCTGTACCAATAATATTTACACCATCGTGAAATTTCTCTCCAACCACGATTTTAACACTTGATGACCCTATATCTAGGGCAACATAATATTGTTCCTTCACCTGAATGCCTCCCAATCTTTTCAGAATAATCTAATCTATAGTTTACCGTATATAGAATGAATTGTGAACTAATTCCAATAAATAAATGAAACTATTCACGATTTTAATATTAATCTATATTATCTAATGCTTTTTTAATCGATTCTAGATTTTCATCGATTTCTTCTAAGTAAGGCGCATGTTTTGGAATTCGAGACATATCTCTTTTTACACGTCTTGCTTCGTCAGTACTATACGGTATAAATGCGTTACTTACTTCTAGGTCAATAACTCCACTTTTATCTCCAATTGCATTACTCATGCCCTCAAAGTAGTTAATTTTTTTTCCAAACGTTGTGTAATCTGCGATGATTTCTTGACCGTTATTCATAAGTACCTGAATTCTTTTGTATGACTCATCGTGTGGTCGATAATATATTTCAGAAATCGTTCTTAAAATCTCAGGATTAACATCGTTTAAACTATCGACTAACCCGTCGAACTCTTTACCTTCAAAAAAGTGTATTATCGGTGCATTTTCTGGTGCCATATGGAACCCTCTTAACACACGTTTGTTTTCAAGTACTGGGTAGTAATTACGGTGACTTTCAACAAACCCAACGATTTCATACTCTTCGACATCGATAACGACTTTATTCGGCCACTCTCTTTCGACATTAATTTTTTCAACGATTGGTAATACTTTTATGTTTTCTTCTGCTTTATTCGTCTGCAGCAAGTACATTTTGTTGCCTTCTTTAATGCCGCTTCTTTCGAGTATTTCTTCTTTTTCTAAGTTAACGTTACCGTTCACTTCGATTTCTTTAACCGCTGACCAACTTGAGATTAAATAGACCGATAATACAGAAATGACTGCTAAAAGTAAAATTATTAAAAATAGTTTTAAATAATTAATATTTGGTAGTTTAACTTTTGGTTTTTTTATCGATTTTAACTTTTCTTTAAACTTATTTTTATTTTCTTTTTCATCTACTTTATTTTCATCTTCATCAGAGTCATATTCGATATTTAACGCGTCTTTTTCTTCATCTCTATAGTTCTCGATTAAAGTTTCATCTAAACTATCATTATTTTTTTCACTAGATTCTTTTTTAATTAAATCGAGCACTTCTTTTTCAGTCGTTAAAGTGGGGACTTTTTCTTCTTCAGATTTAGTTGTTTCTTTTGTCAGAGATTCTTTCCGATCTTTTTTTAACTTCTTCTTTAGTTCATCGATATTAAAATCATCTTTCATTTTGTCCCCTCCTTAACTTTTATAATTGTTTAACGGCTGCTTTAAAGTGCTCACCTCTTGTTTCAAAGTCTGGATACTGATCCCAACTCGCACATGCAGGTGAGAATAATACTTTGTCTCCTTCTTTACCGTGAGTTTTTACGATATCTACTGCGGTGTATGGATTTTCAGTTTCAATCGCTGTAATATTATTTTTTTCTAAAAAGTC
The DNA here is from genome assembly GCA_019119225.1 of Candidatus Nosocomiicoccus stercorigallinarum. Classification (GTDB taxonomy): domain Bacteria; phylum Bacillota; class Bacilli; order Staphylococcales; family Salinicoccaceae; genus Nosocomiicoccus; species Nosocomiicoccus stercorigallinarum. The sequence goes on along the minus strand of DWXM01000069.1, from coordinate 19,361 downwards.
TTTTAATTTTTCTTTCGTTTCACCAAATACTATGCCAAATTTCACGTGTTTTAAATGTGGAATTAATTCTTTAAAGTCTTGGCCACGATCTAATCCACCAGCAATCCAAATTGTCGGACGACTAAAACTATCTAACGCAAATGAAGATGCGAGTGCATTCGTTGCTTTTGAGTCATTGTAAAACGCCATCCCAAGTTTTTCTCCGACATACTCCATACGGTGTTCGATACCTTTAAACGTTTTTAAAACGTACTTCATATGTTCTGCTGGAATTCCTTTAAAATGAGCAACGAGCAGACTCGCGAGTATGTTTTCAAGGTTATGTGACCCTTTAAGTAAAATGTCTTCAACGTCTATAATCGGTTCATCAAATAGATAAACAACCCCGTCTTTAACTGTCGCGTCGCAATCTTTTTCAATACTAAAGAAATATACTTTACTTTTAACATCTAGTTTTTCTAAAAATTCTTTTTGAGACGCGTTAAATATGACGATATCTTCATTTGTCATATTTTTCATTAGCGACAATTTTGCATTCTGATATTCTGCTAAATCTTTATGATAGTCTAAATGTGCTTCGTAAATATTCGTAAATACTGCAATATTCGGTCTAAATGTGTCGATTCCCATTAACTGAAAACTTGATAATTCCATAACGAGATCATCATCTTTATGCTCTAAGACAGCTTGGCTCGCGGGGTATCCGATGTTACCGCAAAGTACAGGTGTTTCATTTCCATCAGTGAGTAGTCGACCAATGAGTTCAGTCACTGTCGTTTTACCATTCGTACCTGTAATACCGATAATATCGTTATCTGCAATTAAGTATGCAAGTTCAACTTCAGTAATAATTTTAATATTACGTTTTACTGCTTCTTTTAAAAATGGAATAGTATATGGAATTCCTGGATTTTTAACGATTAAATCTACGTCATTTAGTAAGTGTTCTGGATGATGCCCGTCTACGACGTACACGTCCAATTGTCGTAAATGATTTAATACACTCTCTTCAACGAGTACTTCACTTGTTGTTAGTGTAATATCCGCACCGAGTTTAAATAATGCGTCGATCGCGCTTCGGCCACTACGACCATACCCTAAAACGAGTACTTTTTTACCTTTAAAATCCTCTAGATTTTTCATAATTTAACCCCCGATTAAAACTCCAAGTACACCAGCAATCGCACCGACTAATGAAAATACTGCAACTATCTTTTTCTCATTCCAACCAGATAATTCAAAGTGATGGTGAATCGGCGTCATTTTAAATATACGCTTACCTGTCGTTTTAAATGAAATCACTTGAATAATCACTGATGCCGTTTCAACTACAAATACTATACCAATTAATAGGAGTAGTAAGCTGTTATTTAGCATGATTGAGACAATACCAACAATACCACCAAGTGCAAGTGATCCAGTATCGCCCATAAATACTTTTGCTGGATATTTGTTAAAGATTAAAAATCCAAGTTGTGCACCGATTAAAATCGCTAAAAATATTACGATTTCATTTTCGGATGACATCCACGCAATAATTAAAAATGATAAGTTCGCAACAATAGTTGTACTTGTTGAAAGACCGTCTAAGCCATCCGTTAAGTTTACAGCGTTAGAAAATCCAACGAGCCAAAATACAATCCATAAAACAAATAAATACCCTAGATGAATTGTAAAGTCTGTACCAGGTATTGAAACACCGAGTTCAATTGAAGGTACGAACTTCATCATTATAAAAAATACAATGATAGAAACAACAACTTGAGCGAGTGCTTTTTGCTTTGATGTTAGTCCTGTATTATCTTTTTTTACTACGATAATATAGTCATCGATAAATCCAATCAGTCCAAACCCGAGCGTTACGATAATTAAAATCAGTAGTTTTGAAATATCATCTACAAATATTAACGCTATTAAAGATAGGACTGTCGTTACTGCTATAAACGATATGCCCCCCATCGTCGGAGTTCCTGTTTTTGCTAAGTGACTTTCAGGACCTTCTTGTCGAATCGATTGACCAAACTTTAACTCTTTTAATTTCGGAATCATCATTTTCATTAGTAGTGCTGATAATATAAATGAAATGATTAAAAATATAACACTCATTGTTGCCTCCTATTTATTTGAATCTTTCATTTTTAATGTAAAGCTTATTTTTTGTTTATCTCCTAAAGGTTCACCTGGTTTAATCGTTTGCTCTGTAACGTAACCATCCCCTTTAAAGTTAGACTTAATACCGAGATAATCCATAATTAAAATGGCATCTCGCTTAGAATATCCTCTTAAATCAGGCATCGTTTTTTCACCATCTGTTTGAATAACGATTACTTCTCCAGGTAGCATTTCTGTGTGCTTTGGATAATAATCTTCAACTGTTGTACCTTCACCAATATATACTTGATTCAATAAATCATTTTGTAAAATATCTACATCAGAAACGTCTTGTCCTGTGAAGTCTTCAACAGGAATTGTTTCGATTTCATCACTACGATTAACGTCTTTTAACTCTAGATATTTTAGTGAACGTTCCATTAACGGATTAAACCCTTTAGAAACTCCGTAATCCCAAGTATCACTTTTATTTTTAGATGCGCGTTTCACACCGTAATATATAATCACTCTAGGATCTTCAACAGGTGCATAACCAATGAATGACGTTAAGAACTCATATTCACCCGATAAATAACCACCTGCATCGGCATCATATATTTGAGCCGTACCAGATTTACCAGTTACGGTATAATCATCAAGCTCATATGAACTATTTAGATTTAACGACCCACCGACGAGAGTATTCATTTCGTCCATCGTCTTTTCTGCAGTTTCTTTACTTATAACTTGTTCTACATTTCTTTCTTGACCACGATACACAACTTCATCTGTTTCAGTATCACGTACTGATTTTATCACATACGGTTTTTTCATCATTCCGTCGTTTAACAATGCTGTAAACCCTTGAATCATTTGTATTGGCGTCGTACTAATCGTCTGACCGAATGAAGTTGTTTTTTGCTGGAGTTCATTGTCAAAAACAATTTGTCCACTTGCTTCGGTGCTAAATTCAGAACCTGTTGCTTCACCAAAACCAAAGTTTTTATAGTACTCAAGCATTTTTTTAGGTCCAACATTATCCATTAAGTCCATCATTAACGTGTTAGAAGAATACTGTAATCCTTCATTATACGTAATCGATCCCCATCCTGATTTTTCCCAGTCGTAAATTGTCGAGTCCATGACTTGTCTCTGACCAGTCATATAGTACTGATTTGGGTCGTATTTACCTTCTTCAATAGCAGCAGCGAGCGTAAACACTTTAAACGTACTTCCTGGCTCGAACTGGTATTCATATAACATATTTAACCAGCTATTACCAAAGCCTTCACGAGTATCCGGGTTAAATGATGGACGTTGTCCTGCGCCTAATATTTCACCTGTTTTAGCATCTGCAACAAAAGCAAATAATTCTTCAGGTTCAAAGTGCTCTTCCATCTCATCAAGGGACTCTTCAAGATATAATTGAATATTAGAATCAATTGTCAGTTCAACATCCATACCGTCAACTGATTTTTTACTTTCCATCGTACCTGGAACGATATAGTTCCAACTGTCGACGTTATAATCTTTAAACCCATCTTTACCGGTCATTTCTTTATCGTATTCTTTTTCAATACCGACGCGACCGTCAATCTGACCTTCTTCGTCTAACTCTGCATAACCAATTAAATGTGATGCAAATATACCATTTGGATATGAGCGTTTAATTGTAGGCGTAAAGATGATTCCTTTTAATTCTTGTTCTTCGATTTTTTGTTTTCCCTTATAGTCAACATTACGGCCCTTATCTCCAAATTCGACTTGATACAGACCTTTTTCAATACCATCATTGATGACTTTTAAAATCTCTTTTTCTTCCATATCGATAATTTCAGATAATGCTTTTGCAACCTCATTAGCATCTTCGATATGGTTATCAAAATCTTGACCAACGATAACCGCAATTTGATAAGCTTCAGTGTCTCTTGCGAGAATGTTACCGTCTCGGTCTTTGATTTTACCACGTTCTGCGTGATCAACTAAGTGGCGATCATATTTACTCGATGCTTGATCTTTTAAGTTTACGTTGTCTACGTTTTTAAACAGCATAATATTAACGAAATTAATAATTAAGAAACCAAAAAACACTCCTAACATGACATAAATCAGGAGTGTAATTATTGGTATAGAGAAAATAGAATGACTTCTACTTTGTTTTAACAGGCGTTCTCTTATCCTTAACAATAAATTACTTTTCATACTTCCTAACAACCTTTACATTATCGTTATTCGGCTTTAGTCCTAATTCGTTCGCTTTTTGATAAATGCGTTCGTAAGAAGATAAGTGTGTCACTTCTGTTGTTAGTTCATCGATTTCTTTTTCTTTTGCGTTAATTTCGTAATCCAATTGAGAAATTTCTCTTTCATATTCATGCGCTTCGAATTTAGCATCTAGTGCAAACACAATTGCTGATGATAAAACAATCATCAAAGCGACATATAACAGAAGTTCATTTAATTTTAAACTTACGATTCTACGTTTCTTTTTTGGCGTTTCTATATATACTTTTTCATTTGGCTTTTGAATATTCTGTCTGACTCGCTCTGCTTGCATATTTACACTTCCTAAATCACTTCAATTTTTCTGCAATTCTTAACCTTGCGCTTCGTGCACGACTATTTTCTTCAAGTTCTTCTTCGCTTGCTAAAATCGGCTTTTTATTTACACGTTTTAAGGAAGGCTCGTACCCTTCGGGAATAATTGGCATATTTTTTGGTAACTCTGGTCCGCGTTCATATTCTAAATAGATTTGCTTACAAATTCTATCTTCTAATGAATGGAATGTAATTACAGATACTCTTCCACCCTTATTTAATAGTTCGATTGCATCTTGAAGGCTATTTTCAAACACTTGAAGCTCGTTATTTACAGCGATACGAAGTGCTTGAAAGACTCTACGTGCTGGATGACCTTTCATTCGTTTAAACTTTTCTGGAATTTTTGATTTAATAATATCTGCCAATTCCGTTGTTGTTTCAATTGGCTTCTCTTTACGTCTACTTTCAATTTCTCTAGCGATTTGCTTAGAGAATTTTTCTTCACCATATCTAAAGAAGATTCGAACGAGTTCTTCATAACTGTATGTATTGACGATTTCATAAGCATCTAGACTTTGTGTCTGGTCCATTCTCATATCTAGGCGTGCAGTTTTAGAGTGTGAAAATCCACGCTCTACTAAATCCAGCTGTGGACTCGAAACACCTAAGTCATATAATATACCGTCTATTTTCTCTATGCCGAGTGCGTTTAATTCTTCCTTTATAAATTCAAAATTTCGATGAACGAGAGTAAGTCTATCATCATCAAATTTTTCTTTTGCATTGTTGATTGCAAGTATATCTTGATCAAATGAGATGACTCGCCCTGTCGTTAGTTTACTGAGTAGGTATGATGTATGACCACCACCACCTAAAGTAGCGTCAACATATATCCCGTCAGGCTTGATGTTTAAACCATCAATTGTCTCTTTTAATAATACTGTGTCATGTTTAAACATACTTTCACCTCTTATAAATCAAAATCAATTAAATCTTCTGCAATCATTTCAAAATTTTCAGCAGAGTCATCATAGAAACTATTCCAGCTTTCGCTGTCCCAAATCTCAACGCGATCTGACACACCGATGACTGTACATGACTTTTCTAAATTTGCATAGTCTCTAAGATGTTGTGGAATGTTTATACGTCCTTGCTTATCAACTTCTACAATCGCAGCACCGGAAAAGAATAGACGTGTAAAACGTCTGGCGTCTCGCTTAGTGAGTGGGAGTTCTTTCATCTTTCCTTCAATGGCTTTAAAATCATCGATTGTATAACAAAATAAGCACTTATCTAATCCGCGAGTAATCACAAACTGTGCTTGTAAATCATCTCTAAATTTACTCGGAACAATCATACGTCCTTTTGAATCTAAGTTGTGACTAAACTCACCGATAAACATATCCACTACCCTCCCATACTCTATTTATAATTTACCATAATCTACCACTTTCCTCCACTTATCTCTTAAAAAATGATAAAAAAAAGAGGACCCATTCTAAATGGGTCCTGATTCTCCTTATTCCATAACTACAATCAGCTTGTTTGTATAGTTTAACGGTGTGAAATCAAACGTCTGATTTGAAAAAACTGTCGGGTGGAAGATACGTTCTTGAAGTACTTCTTTAGGGAGAAGTAACATACCAAGTTCGTCAAGTTTGCTTAATTCATTTCTCACTTGTCGCTTCACATCATAATTATATTTACGCTCTAAATAATCCACTTGCTTTAAAATGCCAGATTCATTACGATTAATGAGCTGTTTTTCGTGTTTTGTTTGAATTTGTTTCTCAAGTGATTCATATTCTTTTTCAACTACTTTTCTTAAATTATGAATCCCTTTTAATAGTTTTTTGTTTGTAGACTGATCAGTTAAATAATCCTTTTCTTTTTGAATATCTTCAATTAACTGAGGTGTAAGAGATAAATCATAACTACTTAATAACTTTTCTAACTCAGTTGGTACATTTATAAATGACATGCGTTTTAAAACAACCGGCATTTCTCTTTCCATAACGTCAAACACTTTGTATAATTCGCCCCAGTATTTGACCTCTGCACCTCCACCTAAAAATACAGCAGTATTAAATAATAGTTCCTGCATTAAAGGTCTTGTCACGACGTTATTACTAAATTCTTCTGGTGTTTTATTTAAATAATCGAATAATTCCTCTTTAGTATAGATACTTTCCTCTGTTTTAAATTCGTCACCATCACGTAATAGTAACTCTCTTTTCTCTTTAGAATTGACGAATAAGTGGACGTTTGTATCCGTTTCAATTGTTTTAGGAATGTTGAAGTGATCGGTGAACTCTTTTTGACCTTCTCTAAATGCTCGGTCGATATCATCTGATTTTTCGATAATCTCTTTGAATATTCCTTTTTCTAATTTACGCACTTCACTATTATGTGCGTTAAATATGAGGAGTCCATATTCACTAAATATATTATTTACAAGTGCAGTAAATAACTCTGACCAGTATGTGTGAGTGTTAATTTCTTTTTTAATTCGTGCTTTAATTTCGATATTTTCTTTAGAGTCTTTCGTATAGTTAAATACTTCGTCTAAACAATCTAACATTTCTTTTTTATCGTACTCATAAAACCCAATACTCATACCGATATCTAAGTTAGGTTTATAAGATACTTTTTTTATACGATTATGAAACGTGTCATAGACGTGAGTGTGGTTAATTTCATCATAATCATGGTCTTCAGATGCAACCCAAAACACCGGTACAGCTTCATAATCCATTGTTTCTTTAATGTCTTTTACGACGATCAAAATTGAAATAATTTTATGAAGGATATATGACGGGCTAACAAATAATCCGGCTTGTTGACCACCAATCACAACTTTGTGCCCTTCGCTTAATTTTTTAATATTTTCTTTTTGACTTTCTGTAAGTCCACCTAGAATGCTGAGCATATCTTTTTCGATAATTGTACTAAGTTCTTTTGTATGTTCATGTGGGGCTCTTTCAAATAACCGGTGCAGCGTCTCTTTGTTAAATTCATTATTATGAAAGAATTTTAAGTCTGCTTTGCTACTACAGTTTATTTCATCATTAAAATCATCATTATAGAGATACCTCATAGTTTGTCTCCTTACAATTCTTATACGTGTTTAAGTCAAATTATATGTAATTTCTTCGTTCGACTCAAATAAACGGTTTTAAATAAAAAAACATGGACATTTTCTGTCCATGTTTTAGTTATTTACTACTTCTGCACCGTTATATGACCCACAGTTTGGGCAAACACGGTGTCTTAATTTCATTTCTCCACACTCTTTGCACTCAACCATTCCTGGTGCACTTAATTTAATGTGTGTACGACGTTTATTTTTACGAGTTTTCGAAGTTCTTCTTTTAGGTACTGCCATTGTTAATCCTCCGTTTCGTCTGTTTTAAACAGCGTTTCTAATTTTTTTAATCTTGGGTCTACAGGTTGGTCTTTTTCAAATTCTTCGACACTACTGTAAACATTCCAATTCTCAGTGTTTGATGAGTCTGGTAATTCATTACTTTCAGAATACACTTCTGGAATTGAGACGTTAATTAACTCTATAATTACAGGCTCTAAATCGAGCTCATGTAAAACAGGATGTAACGTTGGATCTTCTATATCCTCATCCTCTTCGAGAGATTCATCGAACGTTTCGACTGACGTAACACTTAATGGATAAATGACATCTTCGCCTGAACGGCTATCAATCATTTTAACATTCGCTTTAATGTCTATATTGACATAAAACTCTTCTTTGTTGTTACGAATTGAACCATTAACGAATATATCATTCACATCTAAAACGTCTTGACGATTTGAAACGTCTTCAAGTTCTAAGTGTTCTTCAAAAGTAAATGCGGTATCTTGAAACTTTCTGAGTTCCGATAATGACCACTTCATAATTTACCCACCTCTTATAAGCACAACAAATATTCTACATATTTTACAGTGAAGTGTCAAGTTATTTTCTTAACAACGTATCCGTTTAATTCTCTAATGATTGTCATTTTTGCTATAATAATGACGAATAATTTCAGGGGTGCTATGCTATGAAAATTTTGTCTTTAATTACTGAATATAATCCGTTTCATAACGGTCATATCTATCATATCAAAAAATCAAAAGAAATAGTGAATCCGGACGTCACAATTGCAGTGATGTCAGGAAATTACACGCAGCGTGGTGAACTCGCTGTGACAAATAAGTTTACCCGAGCAAAGGCTGCCTTAGACTATGTGGACTTAGTTGTTGAACTCCCTCTCTTATACGCAACGAGCTTTGCAGATGATTTTGCGTACGGTGGTCTCTTCACTTCAAAACAGCTCGGGGCAACACATATCGTTTTTGGAAGTGAATCTAACGATATTGAATCACTAAAAAATGCATATTTAAAATCTAAATCGATTAGTAAAAATGATTTAGCACCACTTCTAAGTAATGGGTACTCGTATCCGCGTGCGATAAGCGAACTCACAAACGAGCCTGCTTTAAAAGAACCAAATAATACGCTTGGTATGAGTTACATAAAAGCGAGTGATGTATTAAATTATAACGTTTCACTTCATACCGTAAAACGCGTTGGAAATCATTATAGCGATAACAAATTATCTCTAAGTGAGTTTTCTAGCGCAACGAGTTTAAGACAAACTCTTTTAAATGGTGAGATCGAAAAAGCAATTCAGTTTATGCCAAAACTTTTGGCTGAAAAAATAATCAGTGACGGTGTTGTAACCAATGAAATAATGTTTGAAACATTGAAAGTAATTATTGAAAGAAGTAGTACCGAAGAATTAAAGAAAATTTATACGATGACTGAAGGTCTTGAATTTAGATTAAAACAACAAATTATCAATGCGAGTAGTTACGAAGATTTTATCAATAAAATAAAAACAAAGCGATATACGAGAACAAGACTTCAACGATTATTATTATATGTACTTTTAAATATAACGAATGAAGACTATAACAATTATACTCCAGAAAAATTTAGGATTCTCGCGATGAATCAAACTGGAAGAGAATATCTTTCGAAAATTCAGGACGGTAGTTTTATAACGAACGTCACAAAAAAAGACGCGCTCGACTTTTATTATGAAATAAAAGGAACGCGTATATATAATACGTTGACTAATCAACGTTTAAATGACTTTAATCAGCCAGTGATTATTCAATCTACTTAAATTTTTCAACTAACGCCGCTTCAACTTCTGGTGGCACAACGTCACTAATTTTACCGTGATGTTTTGCCACATCTTTTGCGATTGAACTCGATATAAATGAGTATTTGTTATTTGTCATTATAAATAATGTATCGACTTCGTCTGCAAGTTTACGGTTCATACTCGCCATCTGCATTTCATACTCAAAGTCAGATACTGCACGTAGTCCACGAACAATCGCATCCGCATTCACTTCTAAACAAAAATCGATCAGCAATCCTTGATGCTTACGTACTTTCGTATTTGGTACGTGAGCAATGGTTTTCTCTATTAACTCCACACGTTCATCTGGTGTAAAGAGTCCCTTTTTCGTTTGGTTATGTGAAACACAGACATAAACAACGTCAAATATTTTTGACGCACGTTCAATAATATCAATATGGCCATATGTAATTGGATCAAACGAACCTGAACATACAGCAATTTTTTGATTAGCCATGGTTTTCCTCCATCGTTAAAATTTTATATTGAATCGTACCCATTTCATGATGTTTCCACTCGTTAAATCCTTTTAAGTCGATTGTTTCATCGATATGGGCTTCAGTAATGATTAAACCATTCTCTTTTAAAATATCGTACTCTTTTATGAGTTCGAGTGATTTATCGATTAACTTTTTCTTATACGGTGGATCTAAAAATATTAAATCCATTTGTTTACCACGCTTACTCAGTGCTTTTAACGCACGTTTAAAATCTGTACGGTAAATTTCAACGTCTTCTTCAATATTTTTTGTATTTTGATGAATTATTTTAATCGCATCTTTTGCACCATCAACAAATATACAACTCTCTGCGCCTCTAGACAGTGCTTCAATACCTAATGCGCCAGATCCAGCAAATAAATCTAAGACGTCTCCACGTACTGTTTCACCAATACTACTAAACATGCTTTCTCTTATTTTTTCACTCGTCGGTCTCGTATCCCTATTTTGTAGTGTTTCAATATGGCGTTTTTTATATTTCCCTGTTATTATTCTCACTTCTACACCTCTATCTAAATTTATATTATAATTAAAGAAACATACTATGAGAGGTTGAAATTAATGCAAAAATTTATTGTCCTTGGACATGGCTATAGTGAAATCTTCGAGTTAAAAGCGCTACTCGAATATAATCATACACGTGTAGATAAGGCGATTTTCTTTCACCATGAAGACGCACCGTCGACATTTAGTCTCGTTATGAAACCTGTCGAAAAAGATTTCCAAGCACTTTACACAATTTTACGCGGATTAAGAAATGGTCCAGACGGTAAAATGTATGAAATGATTCATAATCTTTGTAAAGAGTATGGTGTCGAAGTTGTCGAGATGACGTCACGTGATCCTGAAGATTTTCATGAAAAAGAATTGTTCTTTCAATATATGATCGGTGTTTTAAGGTTAAACCATCTCATTCCACAGTTAAAATAAGCTAAACTGGATCTTTTGAATATTCTTTTTTAATATTTTTATATTCACTGACAAGTACATCTGTAACGTATTTAAGTTTAGATAATCGGCTCAACGTATCGTCTAATTCTTCTTCATTTACGTAAACGAGCATGTATTGCTTTTTAGTATTCACATAGACGACATGGCCGTAACGCTTCAACTGGCGAATAAATTTATTTTGTTTAAAATATATATAAATACCAATACGTTCTGTTAGCATAGCATTCACCCTTCTTTGTTACACACATGATAACACATTTAACTTTTAGTATACTACATCTATTAGGAGGCCAAATATGAAATTACGTACAAAAGCGTTACTCTCAGCAGCAGGTATTTCATCATTATACTTATATAGTAAAGTCCGTGCTGAACGAAACGTCAATGAAATAAAACCAGTGTTTAAACGCCGTGCACCTTACATATTTGCACACCGCGGAGGTAAAGGAAATTATCCAGAACATACGAGACTTGCATTTAATAACGCAGTGAATCAGCAAGTAGACGGATTTGAAATCGATGTCCGCTTAACTAAAGATAACGAAATTGTCGTACTCCATGACTTATACGTCGACAGAGTGACTGAAAATAGCGGTAAAGTTTCGGACTACACATTAAAAGAACTAAGAGAACTAGATTTTGGTTATAATTTTAAAGACGTTAGAGGAAACTATCCGTATAGAGGATCTAAAGATGCTAAAGTCATGACGTTACGTGAGTTATTTAGGGAATATCCGGATGTTATTATCAATATAGATATGAAGGATAGTTTAAAAACTGAAGCAGGCCAAAAAATTGCGCCACTACTTTTTGAATTAATTTTAGATGAAAAAGTAATCGACAGAGTTATCGTCACAAGTTTTGAAGATGAACAAATTCGCAGATTTACAGGATTTAGCGGAGATTTAATTGCGATTGGTGCTGGTAGTGAAGAAGTAACAAAAGCGTACACACTATATTATAGCGGTCTTGGGCACTTGTACCATCCATCGAGAGACACGTTCCAAATTCCAGCAAATGTTACATCATTAAGACTCGATCAAAAAAGATTCATTGACTTCTTACATGACTTAAATGTGAAAGTTGGCTACTGGGTCGTGAATGATACAAACGAAATGAAGCGCTTATTAGATTTAGGGGCACACACTATTGTGACTGACTACCCAGACAAAGCAAACTTAATCGTAAATCATTAAATTTATCGTTTAAAAATCTATACTTTTATAAATTACACAAAAACGGAATCCGATAAAATTTTCGGATTCCGTTTTTTAACTTGCGCAACTACAGCCGCCACCAGTCATACAGTTAGATTCGCCATTTGAGAAGAATGGATTTGAACTCACAACATTTGCGTGGTCACTGATAGACTTACCGATAACATAAAGTATTTCATCGAGTAAGTTTTGTAAAACATACTCTGCGCGTCTATATTCTATGACGTTTTCGTTTAAATCTACTTTCTTTTTAAAGAGACGAATATTTTTTCTTTTTTCTTTATAGTCCGGATGATATCTCCCAAAACGCTCAACTTCTTCAAAGTCTAATTTTAATTTATTAAACTGATTGATTAGCGCCTTTGTTTCATAATCTTCTTCGAGTTTATTTTTATAAAATATATAATTATTAAATTCATCAGAGGATTTAACCATTTCACTTATATCATCAAGACAATCTAAAACTTCCATCATCTTATATGTAGAAAACATACGCTCACCTCTTCTTAGAATATGATATCATACTATTATAGTTCATAAAATTGTATTTGTATTTCCAATCGTTTTCGATTAAAATAAAGTTAATGGAATAGGGAGGTCTACTCGGATGGTATTTGAAAATTCTGGTATCGAAAAATTAATTATTGAACAAAACCTCTTACAAGAAACTATGAACGAACATGGTTGTGTATTAGGTGGCAGTTGGGACTACGAACGTATGACGTTCGACTTCCAATACAGAGTTCCTGAAGGAACGTTTTACTTACGTTTTCCTGCATATGCAATAAGCGGTGACGTTGGTGCAAACGATGCAGTACTTCAACTTATGGACCCTTACATTGGTAAATGGTATTTCCCAACAGGTATTGAATACGGAAAAGATGAACATTTCCCAGAAAGAATTGTCGAACACGCAATTCAAAAAATCAGAGCGATTCATGAAGATCTAGCAGTTCATGCGTAAATAAAAAACCCCGTTACTTTAAAAGTAACGGGGTTTTCTTTGTTTATTAATGTAAAATTGCGTCTAATAGACCTGCTGTTTCTCCACCTGGGTAAAGTACATAAAGTAATACATAAACCATAACACCTGTAATTGCAGTTAAGAACCAAACAATCGCTGCGAACATTCCTACTTTTCTATGCTTCGCTAAAATTCTCTTTTTACCTGTAAAGACTTGGAAACCGCCAAGTACTCCACCTGTCGTCGACAAAATAATGTGAGAGATTAAAAACGTCACATAATAAGGAATGAGGTATTCTGGTCCACCAAACATCGTGTTTCCTAGGAATATCGTTTTAGATAAATAAATGATAAAGAAAATTAATGCAAACCAAGCCGATAATGTCATAAACTTATCGTGACCTTCAATATCTCTTTTCTTTAACATTTTGTGTAGACCAATCGCCATCATAATCGCACTAAGAACGATAAACGATGTACTAATCGTTGGCAATATAAAATTTAAATCCATTCTTCAACCCTCTTATTATCTATATAATTCTTCCATTTTTTTACGCTCATTTGCGGCTTCAAGTGAACGACGTGTAACTTCGTCTGGATCTTTTGACTCTTGATTCCACCATTTAATGAATAAGTAAGCAATGATGAAACCAAAGAAAACTTCTTGTAAGATTTTCATAATGACTCCACCAGTACGTTGGTCTGATAACGGAGACATGTTACTAAAATATTCTGGACCACTAATCATATTTTGGTCTTTAAGTGAATCTAATACACCTGCAGGTACACATAACTCCATTGATTTTAACCATGCTGCACTTTCAGTATATGTTTTAAACATTGGTGTTTCAGTGAAAATAATCATCGCACATGCTGGTAAAAGTAATCCACCAATACCGAATACATATAACGTTTTAAATAAGTAGTTCATATGTTTTTCCGGCGGATCTACTTTGTTTAATACTGGCCAAAACGCAATAACTGCGAGTATAAATAAGACGCCAAGTGATGCAAAGTGTAATGACTGATTTAACTTTAACGTATCCATAACTTTTGGGATATGGTAAAGAGAAAACGCACCACAGAATAACACGAGTGCAAGTAACGGCTTTTGTCCTATTTTATGGAACACTCTTAATACAGGTAGTTTAATCATGTATGCCCATAAATAATCAGGAATTGCAAAATATAGCATTGGTGGGATTAAAAGTAATCCTAATGCCATTTGAATCATATGGAATGTAAATAATATATGACTCAGTATGTCTACTGGTGAACCGAATGTAATATAAAATAATATAATAACTGAAATAGACATCCAAAATTCAGATGTTTTAAGCTTACGTCCACCAGGTATATCTTTATACCATTTCATCGTAATTAAAAAGTACACTATTGATGCGACAATCATAAACGCAATTAAAAATGGACTCCAATTACCTATGAAACCAAAAATTCGTATCGACATTAAACGATCCAAATTTATCACCCTTTAATTATTAGCTACTCTTCATTATAGACTATTTTGTTCAAAACTTACATGTTTTTATTTGTCAAATTATCAACATTAAAAAAAGGACTAGCATTGCTAGTCCTTTTATATTATTTAATTCCACCTGTTCCAATCCATACAATGAACACAAATGTGATAATAAACGCAATTGCAAAGTACATACCAACTAAGATAAATAACTTCGCGAAATCGTGTCCTTTATCCTTCATGTGCATAAAGTAGTAGAACTGAAGGATGACTTGAATGAATGCAAGTGTAATGATAATAGCTCCAACTAAATATTTGTTGAATTCAAGTGCTACTAATCCGAATGCTATAAATGTCATGAAAATCATTAGAGCAAAAGATGTTAACTGAATTCTCATCTCTTTTGCACGTGATTTATACAGTGTGTCTAACTCTTTTTTGTTTAAAGATTCTGTTTGTAAGTCTGCCATTTATAACACCCCTAACAGATAAACGATTGTGAAGATGAACACCCACACAACGTCGATGAAGTGCCAGTATAACGCAGCTGTATTTACTTTAGCAGCTGTGTATACTGATAATCCACGTCCTGCGTTACGGATGATGAGAAGTGTAATCCAAATTAATCCGATAATTACGTGGAAACCGTGAGTTCCAATTAATATGTAGAACGCACTACCAAATGCACTTGATCTAAACGTGTGTCCGAGTGATACATATTCAATAAACTCATAGATTTCTAATGCTAAGAAACCAGCACCTAGTAATACTGTAATTCCTAACCAAAGTTGCATTTTTGAGAAGTTGTTATTTCTCATTTGATACACAGCGAAAACACTCGTTAATGATGATGTTAATAAGAACATCGTCATAACAAACGCTAACTCTAAGTGGAATAAATCAGCAGCTAATAAGTGATCATCACTTGGTACAGAGTCTTTTAACGCAAGGTAAGTTGCGAAGAGACATGAGAATAACACTGTCTCTCCGGCTAAGAATGTCCAAAATCCAACAAACTTATTTTTACCTTCTATTGTAGCTGTTTCTGGGTGCTTCGGCCAATTAGCATTGCTTACATTATATTTAACTTCTGCCATTAGTTCGCACCTCTTTTTCTTTCTTCATATTCGCGCATTTCTTTTTCGATACGCTCTTTCTTAATATAATGACCATGATCGTCAACCCAAGATCTCGCCATCATTGATAAGAATGTAATCGATAAACCACCAACGAGTAAAATCATTGACCAAGGTCTCATACTTGGTAAGTCTTTAACCGCTGGAATTGCCCAATCTTGTCCTGATGCGTGGAATAGCGCACCAAATCCTGCAATGAATAACCCTAAAGTTAAGATAAACGGAATAATTGAGTTATTTGGCATGTGAACATCTTCGACTGGTCCAGCTGATGGAATGACACCATTATTTTCTTCTTTTTCAAGTTGTAAAGCGTCTAAACCACGTACTAGTGGAGTTTGGAAGAAGTTGTATTCTGGAGTTGGTGTAGCAACCGCCCACTCAAGTGTACGACCGTCCCAAACGTCAACGTCAACAACTCTGTCGTTTTTAGCAACTGTGATAATAATGTTAATGACTAATACGATAACACCTACTGCCATGAGTAATGCACCGATTGTTGATATTAAGTTACCAACATTTAAACCTTGACCGTCTAAGTATGTGAATACACGACGTGGCATACCCCATAGACCTAACCAGTGTTGAATTAAGAATGTCATATGGAAACCAATAGCAAATATTGCCATTTCGATTTTCCCTAAAGTTTCGTTAAGCTTCGTACCGAACATTAACGGCCACCAGTAGTGAAGCCCTGCTAATATCGCAAACACTACCCCACCTACGATTACGTAGTGGAAGTGAGCAACGATAAAGTATGAGTCATGGTACTGATAGTCTGCTGGTGCAACTGACTGCATGATACCAGTTACCCCACCCATAACGAATGACGGGATAAATGCTAATGCATAAAGCATTGGTGTAGTAAATGTAATACTACCGCCCCAAATTGTTGCAATCCAGTTAAATATTTTAATACCTGTAGGCACGGCAATCGCCATTGTAGCTAATGCGAAAATAGCGTTTGCTGTTGGCCCTAAACCAACTGTAAACATATGGTGTGCCCAAACCATGAATCCGAAGAATCCGATTAATACTGTAGCGAATACCATCGCTGAATAACCGAATAGTCTCTTTCTTGAGAATACTGAGAAAATCTCAGAGAAAATACCGAATGACGGTAAGATTAGAATATATACTTCTGGGTGTCCGAAGATCCAGAATAAGTGTTCCCAAATAATTGTGTTACCACCAGCTTCAACTAAGAAGAAGTTTGAACCGAACATACGGTCAAATGTTAGTAAGAAAAGCCCTACTGTTAATGGTGGGAAACCGAATACGATAAGAATTGATGCAACTAGTGCTGTCCATGTGAATAGTGGCATTCTCATGTATGTCATACCTGGTGCTCTCATCGTAATAATTGTTGTTACAAAGTTAATACCTGTAATTAAAGTACCAGCCCCTGCAATTTGTAAACCAATTGCATAGAAGTCAATACCATGTCCTGGTGATGCAATAGATAGTGACGCATAACTTGTCCAACCTGCGTCAGGTGCATCTCCGTATAACCAAGAAATATTAACGAAGATACCACCTAAAATAAACATCCATACCCCTAATGCGTTTAGGAATGGGAACGCAAGGTCACGTGCACCAATTTGTAATGGAACTACTGCGTTCATAAATGCGAATAAAATCGGCATCGCAGCTAAGAATATCATCGTAGTACCGTGCATCGTAATCATTTCGTTAAACAGACCTGCAGATAAGAAATCGTTATTTGGTACAGCGAGCTGGATACGAATAAGCATCGCTTCAATACCACCCATAACGAAGAAGAACCCACCAGCAATTAAGTAAAGGATTGCAATCTTCTTATGGTCTACTGTCGTTAAATATTCCCATATTAAACGACCAAAGCCAACTTTTTGTCCATTAACTGTTGCCATGCTTATTTGTCGCCCCCTTCATCATTTTCCTCTGCTTCCATTGATTTTTTCATTTTTTCAACGTCTCCAGAGTTTTTATCAACTTTAAGCTCCATTAAATATGCAGCTACTTTTTCAATTTCATCATCATTTAATTGATAAGCACCAGTCATTTTGTTATCTGGTTTAATGCTTTCTGGATCTTTGATCCAGTCAATTAAGTTTTCTTCGTTGTGCTCTAGGACACCAGCGATAAGTTCTCTGTCACCAAAGTTTGTAAGGTTTGGTCCAGCCGCACCTGGGTTAGTTGGTGTTACAGAGTGACATCCCATACAAGAGTTGTTGAAAATCTCTTGACCTTCTTTTGCGTCAGAAGAATCTGCTGTTTTACCTTCTTCTTCGAATTCTTTCATATCAGCTAACCACTGATCGAATTCTTCTCTTGGTAGAGCATTTACTTTAAAGTCCATAAGAGCGTGTGATGGTCCACATAACTCAGCACATTTACCGTAGAATAAGCGATCTGCGTTTTCTGCTTTATCGTCATCAAATACTAGGTAGAAGCTGTTAATACCATCTACGTTTGTATCAAGTTTACCACCAGCTGATGGAATCCAGAATGAGTGTTTTACATCTGCACCTTCAAGGTTGAAGAATACTTTCTCATCTGTTGGAACAACTAAGTCTTGTGAAGTCACAACACCTTCGTGTTCGTATTCAAATTCCCACCAATACTGATATGCAGTAACGTTAACAATTACTGAATCTTTATTTGCTACACCATCTTCAGTTACCATATCCTCAACGTCCGCTTGTTTGAATGTAATCCAAACTGTTGGAATTGCTAAAATGATAAGTAAGATGATTGGGATTGTTGTCCAAATAATTTCAAGTTTATGGTTACCCGCTACTTGTTTCGGTACGAATTCTTCTCCTACTTTACTTCTACGACTCTTTAGAACAGCGATAGTAAATGTAATCGCAACAGTTCCGACAACAAGTAACATAATTGAAATTGAAAGAACAATTAAGAAAAATTGTTGTTTCCCAATTTCACCAGCAGGTTGTAAAGCACTTAAGTTTTCTTTACCACAGCCTGCTAAGAAAATAGCTAGAACAGACATTAACATATAAAATTTTGTCTTCGTCCAACTGTTCTTCATCAATAGACCCCTCTTTCGAAATATAAGTTTAGATTAATAGACCGGCAACTATAATCATCACGTAAAAAATAAGAATGTAATTTAATGAAAATACAAACACTGTTTTTGCGTAGCGTTTGTAATCTGTGATCGGTTTGAACATATTTAAGGATAGTACTAACCAAGATAAGTTAAGTAACGTAATTAGAATTACGAACCAAATCCCTAAATCAGCCATGAAAAACGGAGTGATAAGTA
>DWXM01000068.1 GCA_019119225.1 Candidatus Nosocomiicoccus stercorigallinarum | reverse complement strand
CCTTACTTCATTAAAACGATACCTGCACCGTTATTTGCGATTGTGATTTTAACGAGTGTATATATTATGTTTGGTGCGGATATTAAAACAGTGGGTGATTTAGGAGAGATTAAACGCACGCTACCTGAATTTATTATCCCGAACGTTCCGTATACGTTAGACACTCTACTTATCGTTTTACCGTATTCAATTTCGATGGCAATTGTTGGACTTGTTGAAAGTTTACTAACAGCTAAAATCGTCGATGATGCAACTGATACGGTGAGTAATAAAAACAAAGAGTCTCGTGGACAAGGGTTTTCAAATATCATTACTGGATTATTCGGTGGTATGGGTGGATGTGCGATGATTGGCCAGTCGGTGGTGAGTGTAGAATACGGCGGAACGACTCGTCTTTCTACGTTTACTGCAGGTGCATTTTTAATGTTTATGATACTCGTTTTAGGCGATATTATGGTTCAGATTCCGATGTCAGTACTCGCAGCGATTATGGTGATGGTATCATTAAAAACGTTTGATTGGGGTACATTTAAATATATTAAGCACGGAGAGAAAAGTGATATCTTTGTAATGCTTGTTACGGTTATTGCGGTCGTTTTAACGAAAAATTTAGCCGTTGGTGTCATTCTCGGTGTACTGTTAAGCGCACTATTTTTCTTAAAGAAAATCTCAAATGTTACTGTACTAAAGACTGATAAAGAAACGATAACGTATCATATCTCAGGTAATATTTTTTATGCGTCAATTGAATCGATGATGGATCAAATTAACTTTAACGATATAAATCGCACGATTTACTTAAACTTTGACGACGCAAAAATTTATGATGATGCGGCTGTTCAAGCGATTGAACAAATTGTCAATCAATTAAAAACGCATAATGAAGTTTACGTGACAGATCTATCAAAAGAAAGTTATGATAAGTTTATGAGGCAAACGACGATTGATGCGTCTCATTTAGTACAAAAAAGGAGTTAACGAATATGTATAAATCAATACTGCTTGCAGCTGACGGCTCGGAGTACAGCTTACGTGCCGCAAAAGAAGCGCTAAATTTTACGGGTAAAGACACAGAAATTACTATTTTAAACGTATTAGAAACTGAAGCGACAAAGTATGATTTTTTACATAGAAAACCAGGAGAAAAGAAGTTACGAGAGTTAAGGTTAAAGCCGATTCAATCAACAATTGATTTTTTTGAAGAAAACAATGTGAATTATGAAGTGAGACTTGAACAAGGTAATCCAACTAAAAAAGTAGTAAATATCGCAAATGAAGGGACTTATGATGCGATCGTTATCGGGTCACGAGGTCTAAATGCATTTCAAGAAATGATGCTTGGTAGCGTCAGCCATAAAGTTGCTAAAAAAGCAGAAATCCCTGTGATAATTGTGAAGTGATTGACGAGGAATAGTGGTTAAACTCATTCCTCTTTTTAATTTGTCTATTTTAAATAATAAGGGAGTAATGACAATGCTTCAAAATATAAAAAATGATATTCAATCATTTAAACCATCAAATGAACAAGAAGAAAAAGATAAAATTCAGTTTTTAAAATTTTTAGAAGAAGACAATATATTATCAAGAGAAAATAAAGTTGCACATGTTACTGTATCAGCATTTGTCTTGAATGAAACACATAATAAAGTATTGATGGCTTATCATAATATATATGATTCATGGGCGTGGCTTGGTGGTCACGCAGATGGTCATCCAGATTTACTTGAAGTTGCGCTAAAAGAGATCGAAGAAGAGAGTGGGTTAACAGACGTCTCGCTAATTGAAAAAGGCATATTCTCATTAGAAATATTGACAGTTGACGGTCATGTAAAACGGGGAGAATATGTGTCATCGCATTTACACTTAAATGTCACTTACTTATTTGAAGGTGATGATGAAGCACCGCTTCGCGTAAAAGAAGACGAAAACTCAAAAGTCGGCTGGATACCACTAGACAAACTAGATAACTACATCTCAGAAGAATGGATACTCGAGAATGTTTATCAGAAGATTATGAGGAAATGTCAGCAGATGTATGGTAACTAAGCAATTTATCGTAAGAGATAGTGTAGAAAGTCACTATCATTACTGATAATTGGCTCTTTATCGTAAGAGATAGTGTATAAAGTTACTATCATTGCTGATAATTGGCCTTTTATCATAAGAGATAGTGTAAAAGGGCACTATGATTTATGATATCCGTCTTTTAATCGTAAATAATAGTAGAAATATACACAAACACTTATCATAAATTGTATAATAACTATGTGTTTGCCTTATTTTATACGATAAAAAAACAGTTCGATCAAAATATTTTGCAAATATGTTATTGCTCTAGACGTATTCTATTATGAAGCGTAGAATTAGAATGTTAGTTAACTGGTATGGGAGATAGAACTATGAATGATTTCTTTAAATTAAGCACACGTGGTACGGATGTTAAAACAGAGGTTATTGCTGGTTTTACAACGTTTTTAACGATGGCATATATCGTTATCGTAAACCCGGCGATTTTATCTGCAGCTGGAGTACCATTTAACCAAGTATTTATTGCGACGGTGATTTCTGCAGTGGTCGGAACACTCAT
>DWXM01000067.1 GCA_019119225.1 Candidatus Nosocomiicoccus stercorigallinarum | reverse complement strand
AATACTTAAAAATCAAATTACTCATTTAAATGATGAAATACCACGATACTGTGATGTCGAATACACATTTGAATCATTAAATAAAGGGATATTTTGCGAAAATGATGGTGGTAATTTAATTCCTAATGGTTTAGAAAAGTATATCTGCAAAAATTGTGGCGCATTTTATCAGCAAAAAGATGTTGTGTGCCAACTTGTTGAAGATTTCAAAGCATTATTTCCAGGTAAAAAAGTCACTTTGAACAGCCTGTATGAATTTAGTGGAAAGAAAATTTCTCACTATAAGCTTCAGAGAGTGTTGAACGCATATTATAAAAAGATTGGTGTGCGTCGTGGATCATATTATGTAGATAAAAAGCCTCATAACGATGATGGGAGGATTTGGCGATAGTTTAATAGTCATAGTATCTTGTTATACTTTCCTTTTAGTTAGAGCGACTTTTATCGTAATTTATAGGATTTTATTACACTATCTCTTCATTTAGCAAGTGCTTAATCTTAAGTCATAATTACCTATTACACTATGTCTTAGGTTAGAGGGCCTTTTATCTTAAGTGATAGTATCTAATTACACTATCTCTTTCGTTAGAATATGTTTTATCATAAATCGTAATTACTTATTACACTATTACTTCAGTTAGAGCGCCCTTTATCGTAAGTCATAGTATCTAATTACACTATCTCTTCATTTAGCGCACAACTTATCACAACTCATAGTAACCTTTTACACTAACTTTCATGATAAAAAGCCTAAACGCACGCTTCTCCCTACTAAAAAAGACTCCTACTTCTCTTTGTAGGAGTCTCCATATATCACTTACATTATCATTTTTTACAGTTTGTAGTAATCCACCGCGATTTGTGCACCGATTTTTGCGTTGTTATATACAAGATTGATGTTTGCTTCTAAGCTTTTACCATCTGTTTTTTCAACGATTGCTTTTAATAAGTAAGGTGTTGCTTCTTTACCACCGACACCGTCTTTTTCCATTTGATCTACCGCTTCTTGAATTACACCATTGATATAGTCTTTATCGAGTGCTTCATCTTCAGGAATTGGATTTACGACGCTTGTACCACCTGTTAAACCTAAGTCGTGTTTTGCTTTAATGACTTTTGCGATATCTTCTGTCGTATCGAAGTGTGACGCGAGTTTAAGCCCACTTTCTCTTGTGAAGAATGCAGGAAGTTCATCTGTTTGATATCCAATTACTGGTACACCTTTTGTTTCGAGGTATTCTAATGTTCTTGGTAAGTCTAAAATAGATTTCGCACCTGCAGAAATTACAACGACGTCTGTTTTTCCGAGCTCGTCTAAGTCTGCTGACACATCCATATGCTCTTCAAATCCGCGGTGTACACCACCAATACCACCAGTAACGAAGAATTTAATACCTGCTAATTCTGCACATAACATTGTTGACGCAACTGTAGTTGCACCAAGTGTTTTCATCGCAACTACTTCTGCTAAGTCTCTGCGAGATACTTTAGTAACATTACGTCCTTCTTTTGCGAGTAATTCAAGATCGTCTTCAGTAAGTCCAACTTTAATACGGCCATCCATAATTGCGATTGTCGCTGGTACCGCACCATTTTCTCTAATAATTTCTTCTGTCTTTTTAGCCATTTCAACATTTTGAGGATACGGCATCCCGTGAGAAATGATTGTCGATTCTAATGCGACCACTGGTTGATTATTTTCTAATGCTTCTTGTACTTCTTTTGTAAGATCAATTAATTGATTCATTTTTATAAGCCTCCAAATCTTGTTTTAACTGTTGTTCTGATAAGTCTTGTCGTACTGTATAGTCAGTTTCAATCGTTTTTGTAGAGTTGACCATGCCTAATTCTATACAGTCATCAATATTATACCCATTTAGCCATCCGTAAATCACCGCGCTAGAAAAACTATCTCCAGCGCCTGTCACGTCAACGACTTGTTTTGATTGTTTAATTGGATAAATTTTTTCATAATCATTAGATGAATATGCTAAAGATTTAGATCCGTTTGTTACGATAACATTCGAAACTCCACGTGCATTCCATAGTTTCGCACCTTTTATTAAATCGTCATCTGTTTTAATTTCCATATTAAACTCTGTTTCTGTTTCATCACGATTTACAATTAACCAGTCGACCGGTTCTAAATAGTCCGGTAGACGGTTCATCTTTGGACCAGATACAGGAATAAACACAAGCTTAATATCGTGCTTTTCTGCATATGCGGTTAAAAATTCAAGCGTCACTTTCGGTACGTTTAAATCTGCAACAATACACTTCGCGCGCTTTAAAATATATGTCTGACGAATCAGTACTTCTGGTGTGAATTCATCGTAAATACTCATATCAGCAAAACCGTATTCCATTTCACCTTCACGGTTAATTAATGCAGTATACGCACCTGTATTTTTTCCTTCGATTGTCTCAGTAAAATCTAAATTAATATACGCTTCAGACGCCTCTTTAACTTTCAACCACTCCGCGTCATCACCTCTTGTTGTAATAAGTGCTACATTTTGACCTAAACGGCCTAAATTCTCTGCAATATTACGTACAACTCCACCGACAGAATGTGCTGAGTCAATTGGATTCGATGTCCCATGAATGAGTGTGTGATGAACAAAAAACTTCTTATCAATATTTGCTGCACCGACACAAACAATTGGAAATTCTTCATTTAGAACGTAAGCTTGGCCCTGAATAAATTCCTTATGTACAAGTTCAGCAACAATTCTCGATACACTAGAAGCAGTTAATCCAAGCTTTTTAGACAATTCCGACTGAGAAATAAACGGATTCTCTTTAATGAGATTTAATACTTCAGCCTCTCTTTGATTCAACGGCTTATCTCCTCTCAAGCGATTTTTTAACTTTATTATACAACACAATTTATAAAAAATTTATCAGAATAATATTGTGAAAAATCATGCATATTTAATTATTTTATCATGACAATCGATAATTATCTATAAATTTTTAAATTAGATTTGACCCTTTCAGATTTGTATGATATATTTTCTCTAATCGAAATTTTCAGATTTCTATAAAACTTAATATTCAATGTAACAAGAGGCCGCGGTGTGCTAAGAGTAGATATTTCGAAAGGAGCCATCGCCGAAACGATTCTTTCGTTGGGACTATTTCTGAATAAGGATAGTACTGTCACTATAAGACGCCCAATCTTATAGTGGTGAGCAGTTGCATTGAGGGCACCGAACTCATGAGTGCCATTTGTACTCATGAGTTTTTTATTTATAAGGAGGATAATGATGAGATTATTTGGTACTTCAGAAGTGATTGATAACGAATTAGTAATTGGTGGCGTAGCAACTTCTACTCTAAAAGAAAAATATGGTACCCCACTTTACGTGTTTGACGAAGCAGGAATCGATGAAAAAATTAATATGTTTAAAAATCATTTTAAATCAAGATTCTTTAACACAAATATTATATATGCTGGAAAGGCCTTTTTATGTGGTTATTTAGTAAAGCAATTAAAATCTCATCAACTGTCACTTGACGTTGTGAGTGGTGGTGAACTCTTCGCTGCGAAACATTCAGGATTTGATGGGGAAAATATTTACTTTCATGGTAATGCAAAAACTTATGAAGAATTAGAATTCGCAGTAAGAGAAAATGTCGGTACAATCGTTTTAGACAATTTAAGTGAAGCAACTATATTAAACAATATTTTAAGCAGTTTAAATAAAACACAGCGTGTCCTATTAAGAGTTAACCCAACAATTGAAACAGACACTCATAAATATATTCAAACGTCTAACGACGATTCTAAGTTTGGAATGACGTTTCAAGAAGCCTTTTTGTTTTTAGAAGAACTTCATCATTTAAATCATTTAGATTTTAAAGGGTTTCATTGTCATATCGGATCACAAATTTTTGATTCAGAGTCTTACTTTACTGAAGCAAAACGTATGATTGAATTTTATAGTGACGTTCAAAAAGAATTTAATTTAAAACTTGATGAATTAAATTTAGGTGGTGGATTTGGTGTTTACTACACTAAAGGTGATCAGCCGCTTCAACTCGAAAGTTTTTTAAATGAATATATACACGTACTCGAAAATTATATCCGTGAATACGATATTGATGTTGAAACGATATCTATTGAACCCGGCAGATCATTAATTAATGACTTCGGAACAATACTTTACAACGTTTCTCATATTAAACCGTCGAGTCACTTTGACTTTTTACTTATCGATGGTGGTATGAATGACAACCTACGCCCTTCTCTATATGAAGCGAAATACACTGCTGTTATTGCAAACAAAATGAATGATTCTAAAAATAACGATTACCGAATTGCTGGTAAATTATGTGAAAGTGGCGACGTCTTAATTGAAAATATTAAATTACCAAAAGCAAACGTTAACGATACGTTAGCAATACCTTCAACTGGTGCGTATACAGAGTCGATGGCGTCAAACTACAACAAAATCCCACGAGGTGCGGTCGTATTTGTTAAAGATGGTGAAACGCATCTTGCGGTAAAAAGAGAAACTTACGAAGATTTAATGAGAAATGAGGTCTTTTAAAATGGAACGACTCGTCATGAAATTTGGTGGCTCGTCACTAAAAAATTTAGAAAAAATTAAGAGTGCGAGTGACATCATACTAGAAAAAAGTAAATCACAGCAAGTCGTTGTCGTCGTTTCAGCAATGGGAGACTCGACGAACGAATTATTAGATATGGCACATGCGTTGTCCACGGCACCGTCTAAACGTGAACTCGATATGCTCGTTTCAACTGGAGAAAACAAAAGCGCTGCACTCCTTGCAATTCACTTAAATGAATCAGGGCACCCTGCTATCGCGTTAACTGGATTTCAAGCTGGATTTAAAAGTGACGGCGTCCATGGTAAAAACAAAATCACTGACGTAAATATAGAACGTATAGAAAATCATTTAAGACAAAATGAAATCGTCGTCGTGACCGGATTCCAAGGTATAAATCCGCTAGGAGATATTACAACGTTTGGTCGTGGAGGATCAGATACGTCAGCTGTTGCCCTCGCTGTAAAATTAAATGCGAAATGTGCAATCTATACGGATGTTTCCGGCATTTACTCCATTGACCCGAGAATTTA
>DWXM01000066.1 GCA_019119225.1 Candidatus Nosocomiicoccus stercorigallinarum | reverse complement strand
GAAGACAAAAAGAAACAAGATGACAAAGAGAAAGAAAGACCTGTAGCTGTAAAACAGTATACTGATGAAGAAATGATAGAAATGACTGAAATGTTCTATGAATGGGCAGTTGAGCGTGCTGAAATTGGTGCGATGGCTGTAACAAATTATTACTTTGGTCATGGTGCAGCAGGTCACGGTGATTGGGTTGCAAAAACTCCTCATGGTGAGGTACAAGCTCAAAACTTAGACAATCCTGGTTGGGATGCTTTTGAACTTCATGCGATTGGTGGAGTTGCGTTCTACCAACCAATTACTGGTGATTTTGGACGAGATGAAAATAAAGGAAATATAGGTACAGGCGCTGGCTATACTGAGGTTGCACTACCAGATACCGATATTCATAAATATATGTTAGTAGATAATGGAATTGTTTATGAGTTAATCGGTCCTTTGGGACTATCAAATGGTTTCGCTGAATATACTGATGATGGTAAATCAACAGATTATATAAAAAATGAGTTAGTACAATTCGAAGTATCAGGAGATACGGCTGCTCAAGAAGAGTGGCGTAGGATTTTATCTTTATATCAATAGTATTTTATAAGTAATATTAAAAATGAAGTTTTGTTGTAAAAGTTAAATCTCTAATATTCTTTTTTAAGGAGGATATTTTATGAAACACATTGATTTTAGACATTTCTCAAGTAAACTCACGCATAAACATAATATTGGACTTAAATGGTTTAGATCCATGAATAATAAAAATGGTGAACTCTTTTATCAGCATGTTCCTAATGTAGACGAAAAAGTGTCGTTATTTAGTGCAGAAGCGGGTCTTTATAAACCGAAGGACTCTGATTATATTTTATCTATTAAAGAAACTACGAGTAAAAAGCGTACACATACACATGAACATATTCCATTATTAAAATTAGATGATGGTTCTTCTATATATTTATATCATCACGAATTAAATGAGGATTTAAATGCAATGGAACGTGCGATGAAAAGAAATATTGAAGAAGAAGTACCTATAGGAATTGCGATTGAAGTAGAATCTCCAGATTCAAGATTACGCTATGATTATAAAATAGGTTTTGTATATGGCTGGTATAAAAATTATTATGTTATTCATTGTGTGAATAATGATTTAAATATAGAAGATGATTTATCTAATAAGAAATTATCTTCTATATTTGATAGAGTTAAGAAAGAATAAAGCGTCTCAATAGAGGCGTTTTATAACGTTATGCGTTATTTATATTTTTAGTGTATTTACCATTATAAAAGTCATAGTTCATGCGATTAATTAAAAATTTTTCAAGGGTTTTATTTTTGTTATTAGTATCAATAATAACGACGTTATAACGCTTCTTTTCTGCCCACTCTTCTTCTACATAAGCGAGTAAATGCTCTCCATAACCTTTACTTCTTTCATCAATTTGTGTAATGAAATCATGAACTGTAATTACGTCGATATCATCGAGACTATCTAAAGAAAAAGTAATTACTGATAATAATTTCCAATCATTAAACGGATCATAGAGTCCAAATATTCTATGTCTATTATCAGATAAAAAATTTTTAATTTGCTTTAGAGATGCTTCTGAAGAAATTTTGTGAAGTTCACTTAATAGTTGTGCGCAATCTTTTAGATTATCGGTTAATTTTATTGAGCGTACTTTTGTTTCCCAAATATTTCGTTTCATAATATCCCTCTTTAATACATATCTTATGGTCTAGTGTACATTAAGTTTTCCTTCTTATAAATAACGGGTATACCTATCAGTAATATGGGGGGTTGTACTATGAAGAAAATATTAATATCTGGTGGAACTGGTTTAGTTGGTAATAAGATTATAGAGAACTTTAGCGATGCTGAATTTTACATCTTAACACGTTCCGATAGAGATAATACAGATAATGTTACGTATATTAATTGGTCTGAAGATGATTATTTAAAAGAAGTGCCTGAAGTTGATGTTGTAATTAACTTAGCGGGTGCGAGTATTAGTCAGTTTTGGACAGAAGAAAACAAAGAGAAAATCGTACATTCAAGAGTTGACTCTACTCGTGAATTAAAACGAATTATAGATCACCAAGAAACAAAGCCATTTTTAATCTCAGCAAGTGCAGTTGGATATTATCCAACGTCTAAAGCAAATCGATATACTGAATATGATAAATATGAACCATTTGATTTTTTATCTAAAACAGTACATGTATGGGAAAATGAAGCAAAGAAAATTGAAGATACAGGTGTAAAGACTGCGTATACGCGATTTGGTATTATCTTTTCAAAAGAAGGTGGCGCATTGCCGTTAATTGCTTTACCGTACAAATTGTTTGTCGGGGGTAATATTGGTGATGGTCACCAGCCGTATGCATTTGTACACATTGAAGATCTTGTACGTGCTTTAGAATTTATAGCAGATAAAGAGTTGAGAGGTGTGTTTAATATCACAGCACCCTATCCAGCGACTCAAGAAATTGTTGGTAAAAGTATCGCGAAGACGATTAAACGTCCATACTTATTGCCAGCACCAAAACTTTTATTTGAAATGACACTTGGAGAGCAATCTAAACTTATTACTGAAGGACAACGTGCGTTACCTAAACGTTTAATTGAAGAAGGCTTTAAATTTAAATTTGAAACGGTTGAAGAAGCAATCAGTGATTTATATGGTAAGTAGGTTTGAGATAGAAAAACTATGGCGCGAGGAGAAGTATAAAGTGATGTACTTCAGCCAGCGTCATTATAATTTAATAAAAGAATTGTTAAAAGGTGATCCAAGTATGGAAAAACTTGAAAGTTATATTCAAGAAGCTTATTCACTGATGTCGACAAAGGGTTCTAAGACAAACGCGTATGAACATATGTGGGGTTATTTTAAAAAGTGCGCAACTGCTGAAGAGAAGAAAAAGTTTTTCACATTACTTAAACATATTGAAGATGAGCCAGTAATAAAATTATATCTATATGATCTTGCGAAAAAATATGAAGTTAAATATTTACTCGATAGTACGATACTAAACGGTAAGTAATCGAACAGGAGGAAATTATGTTTCTAGCATGGAATGAAATTAAAAGAAATAAGCTAAAATTTAGTTTAATAATAGGCGTACTCGTTTTAATTAGTTATTTACTATTCTTGCTTTCAGGACTCGCAAAAGGACTAATCAATATGAATACCGAGGGAATCGACGACTGGAACGCGGACGCTATCGTGTTAAATAAAAACGCCAATGAGACAATTCAACAATCAAAATTTAATATCTCACTCGTTAACGATAAGTTTAAAGACAGTGCATTACTTAAACAAACAGGTGTCATTGTATCGAGTAAAGATGAAGAAGAAAATGCTATTTTCTTTGGTACAGAAAAGGACTCATTTTTAGTACCGAAAGTAATTGAGGGAGAAGAGTCACATCACGATAACGAAGTATTAATCGACGAATCTTTAAAAGAAAAAGGGTTTGAAGTTGGAGACGAGTTAGAACTTACACAAGTAGATGAAGTTTTAAAGATTGTTGGAGTCACTGAAAGTGCAAAATTTAATGCATCTCCTGTAATTTTTGGAGATTTTGACACGTTTTATAAAATTAATCCGATGTTAAGTAATGATGAAACAAATGCACTTGTAGTAAAAGACAAAGACTTTAGTGATGTGGAATTAGATAATGATTTAGAAGTTTTAGCAATTGAAGATTTTATTGAAGAACTCCCGGGCTATAAAGAGCAGAACTTAACATTAAACTTTATGATAGGTTTTTTATTTG
Source organism: Candidatus Nosocomiicoccus stercorigallinarum (assembly GCA_019119225.1). Taxonomy (GTDB): domain Bacteria; phylum Bacillota; class Bacilli; order Staphylococcales; family Salinicoccaceae; genus Nosocomiicoccus; species Nosocomiicoccus stercorigallinarum. Next base: position 2,915 of record DWXM01000066.1, on the reverse strand, counting down.
TCATCTCAGCGACAGTCATCGGAGTATTCTTATATGTTATTACATTACAAAAAATTAATTTATTTGGTGTGTTAAAAGCACAAGGGTTTACTAACGGTGATCTCGCGAAAGTGATGTTATCGCAGACATTTATTCTCGCAGTAATTGGTACAATTATTGGATTAATACTTACACTCGCGACGGCGCTAGTACTACCTGATATTGTTCCAATTAAATTTGAATATTCGACACTTACGTTATACGGCGCGATTTTAATTATTGTTTCTTTATTTGGCAGTCTATTTTCAATATTTACAATAAGAAATATTGATCCATTAGAAGCGATTGGATAGGAGATTACTATGTTAAAATTTGAAGAAGTCACAAAAGAATTTAAAGATGGTAAAGAGATTATTGAAGCGGTTCAGCCAGTATCCTTAACTTTAAATAAAGGAGAATTAGTCGCAATTATTGGACCGTCTGGATCGGGAAAAAGTACATTTTTAACGATAGCAGGCGCACTACAAAAACCATCAACTGGTAAAGTTTTGATTGATAATGAGGAAATCACCAATTTAAATGACAAAGCACTCGCAAAGTTGCGATTAAAGAAAATAGGGTTTATACTTCAAACGTCAAACTTAGTGGATTTTTTAACAGTGTCACAGCAATTCGAGTTATTAAAGAAACATAAAAAAGATGTTATATCTGACGAAAAGTTAGACAATTTACTTGAACGACTCGATTTAGACAAAACAAAAAATCAATTACCATCAGAAATATCTGGTGGACAGCGACAAAGAGTTGCGATTGCTAAAGCATTATATACAGATCCTGCGATTATATTAGCAGACGAACCAACCGCATCACTTGATACAAATAACGCTTTAGAAGTGATGGAAATTTTACGTGAACTTACAAAAGAAAATGACAAAACAACGATTATTGTGACGCATGATAATCGTCTCATTCAATATTCTGACCGTGTATTTGAAATGGTTGATGGTAAGCTAACAGAGACAAAACAGTAGTATATGGAGGATATAGAATGTTTAGTGTTGATGAATCTTTGACCTTGAAAATAGTAATCACTATCTATTTTCTATTGTTATTAGTGATGACGATATTTCTTGGTCGTAAGGTGAAGACTTACGAAGATTATAATATCGCAAGTAGAAATGTATCGATGTTTCCACTTATATTGACATTTGTTGGAACAGGAGTCGGGGGTGCGACGCTTCTTGGGTATACAGAAAATGGACGCGTACTCGGAATGGGACAAATGTGGATACATATAACAATGTTATTTGCGGTTATTGTACTTGCTTCATTCTTTTTAAAGAGAATCCGTTTAATCGGAGAAGAATATAATATGGTAACAATCGGGGATTTTACTGCGTTAAAATACGGTGAAGCGGCAAGAATCCCAACTGCGATTAGTTTCTTGTTTGCATATTGTTCAATGACAGGAATGCAGTTTGTTGCAATTGCATCTATTTTAAATTTAACAATTGGTTTAAATATGACTGTAGGGATTATTTTAGGCTGGCTATTCTTAAGCTTTAAAACATATGTTGGAGGATTAAAAGTCGTCGTATGGCAAGATGTTATACAGGGACTTTTACTTACAGTAGGGATTTTTATTTTGCTCATAGGAGTACTGCAACAATCAGATGGTTTTAGTCAGATGATTATAAACGCAGAGTCAATGGGTGAAAAAGCAATGCTTAGCGTTACGAATATAACGCCGAAAGAAATACTTGTTTATCTACTAACACTTGCATGCTATCAATTTATTAGACAAGATGTGTGGCAAAGAATATGGGCAGCAAAAAGTTTAAATACAGCGAAAAATGCGTATTGGATCTCAATGATTATTGCAATTCTTTTAGGCGCAATTACGATACTGATTGGTATTTATAGTAAATACGGATTAAACATAGAAGTAGAAGAAACATCACTGACATTCTATTATGTCGTACAATCGGTATTTCCGTTCACACTTGTTATATTTATGATTGTAATATTACTTGCAGCTGTTATCTCAAGTGCAGATTCGTTCTTTATTGCGGGGTCTTCATCTATTGCGAATGATATTATTAAACCGAATGTTAAAACAAAAGATGATAAAGAGATGCTGAAATACAGTAGATTGTCAGTTGTCATTGTTTCTGTAGTATCACTCATTATGGCCTTAACGATACCAGGACTTGTTAATTTAATGGTTACAGGTACAGCAATGTCAGTATCAGGGTTACTTGTTCCTGTTACAGCAGGATTATTTATGAAACGTGTATCAAAAGTAGCAGGACTTTACTCAATGTGGGCTGGACTTATTACTGCAATCATTTGGCAGGTACTTAGCCATCCATTTGGACTCCATCCAATTATGATAGGACTACCAGTATCACTAATAGTATTCATATTAGCATCACAAATCAATCATAAAAATAACGCATACCATTACTAATTTGTAATGATATGCGTTATTAATATTTATTAAAAGTATTAAAAACATATAGTTGACATGGTCAATTAAAATAACGCTAGCCGTTATTTTAAATTGCTTTTGTTAGATGTGCCATCTCAATTGCTGCGACTGCACAATCCACACCCTTGTTACCAGATTTAGTTCCTGCACGTTCAATTGCTTGTTCAATTGTTTCAGTTGTTATAACACCAAATATAACGGGTGTATTACCATTAATATTTGCTTGATTGACCCCGTTTGTTACAGTGCTACATACATAATCGTAATGTGTTGTTGCACCTCTAATTACACATCCTAATGTAATAATAGCATCGTAAGCTTTTTTGTTAGACAAACGATTCGCAACATATGAAATTTCAAATGCACCAGGTACATTGAAAACATCGATGTCTGTTTCTTTTGTGCCGTGCTTAATTAACGTTTGTTTAGATCCTTCTAATAGACG
>DWXM01000065.1 GCA_019119225.1 Candidatus Nosocomiicoccus stercorigallinarum | reverse complement strand
AAATTAGATTTTAATAAAGTAAAGAAAGGTTTAGCATGTCAGTCTTGTTCAGGATGGTTAGAGGTAGATACATACAAACAATTGAAGTGTCAATCATGTGAGACTAGGGAAGAAATAGAGTCTGCGATTGTGAGAAGTATTACTGAACTAGAGACATTATTTCCAAGTGACGAAATAACATTAAGGCGCTTACTAGAATGGACTGACTATATATACTCGCCAAGCAAGTTGAGACGGTTACTAAAAGAAATCTGTCACACTCACGGAAGTAAGAAGGGGAGATATTACACATTAAAGAGTAATACTATTACCACTTCAAATGGTTAATTAACAAAATTTCTTCGATTTTGTTAGTTATCCTGATTTATTTAACATATTTCGGTTCCACATAGTACTTTTTGTTAAATAAATCTTTTTATCTAACAAAAACGACGTTGGATGATACAAATTTGTTAATTAACCAAATTTATTTAACAAATTTTAGTTTACATCAAAAATTTTTGTAAATAACAGCCCTTCAATAACAAGAACAAAAACCCCCTGATACGCTTGATTTCTAGGAAATCTCGCATGTCCACCGGGGGTTTATCATTTATATTAGTACTAAGCGTCCACTTTGTCGAAGTTCAATACAATTTTTAAGAAAAGTTCGAGGACGGATTTCAGACCCTCTTCATCGATGTCGAATTTTGGGTGATGGTGTGGGTACTCAATTCCCTTGTCGACATTTCCGACGCCTGTTGAGAAGTAGCAGCCAGGTACTTTTTGTAAGTAGTACGCAGCATCTTCACCGCCCATTGATGACGGAAGTTCTACGACACTTTCAACGAAATTTACGTCTTCTTCAGCAAGTCCGCGGACGTAATCGGTCATTTTTACATCATTTTTTAAAGCTGGATAACCACGGTGGATATCTACATTAAAATCGACATTTTGAGAGAGTCCAACGCCTTTTGCGACTTCCTCTATTCTAGATAATACAAACTCTCTAACGTCACTATCATAAGTACGAAGTGTGCCTTTTAATTCTGCACCATTTGGTATGACGTTAAATGCGTGGCCAGAGTTAAATGCAGTAATTGATAACACGGCTGACTTTAATGGGTCTACATTTCTAGAAACGATAGACTGTAGCTGTTCTATTAAATATGCAGAAGATAGAATAGGATCATGCGATGTATGAGGTGCTGCACCGTGTCCACCTTTTCCAGTCGCTGTGATTGTGAAAGTATCTGCATTTGCATACATAGAATCGTAATTCCAACCAAATTGGTGAACAGGCTCTAAAGCAGCGATGTGTGTTCCAAAGAAATAATCGACTCCATCTAAGCAACCATCTTCAATCATAGACTTCGCACCACCTGGCACAAGTTCTTCAGCATGCTGAAAGATAAAGACCACGTTCACTGGTAGTTCATTTTTATGCTCTGAGAGAATATGCGCGAATGTAATGAGTGCAGCAGTATGCGCGTCATGACCGCATGCGTGCATGACACCTTCATTTTTAGATTTATACTCAACGTCGTTTTCTTCTTGTATTTCTAAAGCATCAAAATCTGCACGAAAAGCGACTGTTTTGTAGTTCTCATTAACAATTAAACGTGCGACTACTCCGTTACCTCCCACATCTCTTTCAATTTCAAGCGGTAAATCTTTTAACTCGTTGTAAATATATTTTTTTGTTTCATATTCTTTAAAAGATAACTCTGGATACATATGTAAGTATCTACGTCTTTTAACAGCATCTTCAAAATGATCCAGTATTACTTCACGGATATTCATTTTATTTCCTCCTTAGTTAGTTCCATTCGATTATATTTTCAAGTTCTATTATTTTCATAAACATTTTTAACGCTGATTCCATTGCTTCTTCGTCTAAATCAAATAATTCATGATGGTGTGCATAAGTAGAATTTTTACTTTCATTACCTGAACCTGTTAAAAAGAAAGCGCCAGGTTTTTCCTCAATAAAGTATGAGAAGTCCTCTCCAATCATTAAAGGTTTTGTATCTGTATATTCTAAACCTAAAGATTTAGCCGCTTCTTCGACAATTTTTGCTTCTCTTTCATGATTGATGACTGGTGGAAAACCTCTATGGTAATATAAATCTCCTGTTGCGCCACGTTTTTTTGTCGTAGCTTCAACTTCACTTTCAAAAATTTCAACAATTTTTTCTCTCACATCATAATCAAATGTACGAACAGTACCTTCAAGAATAGCACTGTCAGGCATAACGTTGAATGTATCTCCAGCTTTCACATTACCAAAAGAAACAACCGCATTATCAATTGGTGAAATTTGGCGAGATACAATGGACTGTAAATTCACAATCAATTCACTAGCAATTAAAATAGCGTCAATATTTCTTTGTGGATAAGCAGCATGTCCACCGCGACCTTGAATTGTTATTCTAAACTTATCTGGAGTTGCAATTAACGCGCCACTTTTTGAATGAATTTCATGCGTATCAAATTGACTCCAGTAGTGCTGACCATATACAAAGTCGACATCTTTTAAAATGCCGTCTTTAATCATTGCTTCAGCACCACCAGGCGGTTCTTCTTCGCCATATTGAAATATGAAGCTCACTTTTCCTTTTAAATTCTTTAAATTGTTAGAAACGACATCTACAAGCGTGAGAAGCGTTGTTGTATGTGCATCATGTCCACAAGCATGCATTACACCGTCAACCGTTGACTTATATTCAACTTCTTTCTTATCTTGAATTGGGAGTGCATCAAAATCAGCACGAAATGCGATATGAGGATGACCTTCTCCGAAGCTAGCGACAATTCCTTTACCAGAATTATCATCGTTTGCTCCGACATTTTCTATAATATCGATATCATCATATTGATTTAATCGATCTAAAATAAATTGATACGTTTTAAATTCTTTAAACGAGAGTTCTGGATGCTTATGTAAATAACGTCTTGTTTCTACCATATCTTGCTTTCGTTCATCGACAAGTTTTTCAATAGACATAAAATAATCACTCCTAAGTTTAATATTATTAGTGTAACAAAAATTGTTAAAAATGTATTGGAATAGTTTGAAAATTTCAAATATATAACTTGAATGCGATTCCTTACACGAATTTTTCTATTCTGTTAAAATGGAGAGTAAGACGATTAAGGAGGACTTTTTATAATGTCAAAAACTTTACAAGAGTACTTAAATAATAATTTAAATGAATTAAAAGAAAACGGTTTATATAATGAAATCGATGTCGTTGAAGGTGCTAATGGGCCGGTGATTAACATTGATGGTAAAGATCTAATTAACTTATCATCAAACAACTATCTTGGTCTCGCGACAGATGAAGACATGAAAAAAGTTGCGAAAGAAGCGATTGACTCACACGGTGTTGGTGCAGGTGCAGTACGTACAATTAACGGTACAATGGATCTTCATAGAGAGTTAGAAGAAAAGCTTGCGAAATTTAAAGGAACAGAATCAGTGATTGCATTAACATCAGGATTTAACGCAAACCAAGGCGCGATCCCTGCGATTATGAAAAAAGGAGATGCGATTCTTTCTGACGAGTTAAACCACGCAAGTATCATTGATGGGTGCCGTTTATCTGGTGCGAAAATTATTCGTGTGAACCATAACGATCCAGAAGACTTACGTAAAAAAGCGAAAGAAGCGACAGAATCTGGTGAGTACAATAAAGTAATGTATATTACTGATGGTGTATTCTCAATGGACGGGGACGTTGTGAATTTACCTGAGATGATTAAAGTCGCAAAAGAGTTCGACTTAATTACGTACGTTGACGATGCGCACGGTTCAGGAGTTATGGGCAAAGGTGCAGGTACTGTAAAACACTTCGGTTTAGAAAAAGAAGTCGACATGCAAATGGGTACTTTATCTAAAGCGATTGGTGTCGTTGGTGGATACGTAGCAGGTTCTAAAGATTTAGTGGACTATTTAAAAGTTGCTGCACGTCCATTCTTATTCTCAACTGCACTTACTCCAGCGGATACTGCTGCAATTACTAAAGCAGTTGAAAAGTTAATGGCATCAACTGAACTTCACGATAAGTTATGGGAAAACGGAGATTATTTAAAACAAGGACTTAAAGATGCTGGATTTGATATTGGTAATTCTGAAACACCAATCACACCAGTAATTATTGGAGATGAAAAGAAAGCTCAAGAGTTTTCACGCTTACTCCAAGAAAAAGGTGTGTACGCGAAATCAATCGTATTCCCAACAGTACCACGTGGTACAGGTCGTGTAAGAAACATGCCAACAGCTGCACATACTAAAGAAATGTTAGATGATGCAATTGAAATCTATAAAGAAGTCGGTCAAGAACTCGGAATTATTTAAGGGGGATTCTAAGTTATGAGAAAATTTCTAGTCACCGGAGCGTTAGGCCAAATCGGTACAGAACTCGTTGTACGTTTAAGAGAAATGTATGGGGATGAAAATGTTTTACCAACGGATATCCGTATGCCAGAAGACGGCCCGATGGTAGGGAAACCATTTGAAATCTTAGATGTAACAGATAAAGACCGTGTAATGGAAATGGTTGGATCATTCCAACCAGATTCCATTATCCACTTAGCAGCACTACTTAGTGCTACAGCTGAAAAAAATCCAGCACTCGCTTGGGATGTTAACATGGGTGGATTATTTAACACAATTGAAGCGGCACGTATTTATGATGCACAGTACTTTACACCAAGTTCAATTGGTTCATTTGGCCCTTCAACACCAAAAGAAAACACGCCACAAGATACAACACAGCGTCCAACAACAATGTATGGTGTAAACAAAGTGACTGGAGAATTACTAATGGACTACTACTACACAAAATTCGGTGTAGACACCCGTTCAGTACGTTTTCCAGGGCTAATTAGTTACGTACAAGAACCAGGTGGTGGTACGACAGACTATGCGGTTGAGATATATTATGACGCAATTCGTAAAGGTGAATACACATCATTTATAGATAAAGGGACATATATGGATATGATGTTTATGGATGATGCAATAGACGCAGTAATTAAATTATTACATGCTGATCCTGATAGATTAACGACGCGTAACGCGTTTAACGTATCAGCGATGAGCATTGAACCAGAAATGGTTGCGGAATCAATCCGTAAACATATTCCGGACTTTAAAATAAACTATGATGTAGATCCTGAACGCCAAAAAATTGCTGAGACATGGCCAAATTCATTAGATGTCTCAGAGGCAAAAAAACAATGGGATTTCTCTCCAAAATATGATTTAGATAAAATGACAGAAGTCATGCTTGAAAACGTGAGTGAGAAATTAAAACAAAAGACTCGGTAGGTGATTATTTGGTAAAGGTTATCGCTTATGACAAAGACGGAACATTATTAAATTACGAAAAAATTTGGACACCATTTGCTAAAGTGACTCTAGATGCGTTTGAAGCACATTTTAATCTTCCATATGATGATGAATTTAGACGTGAACTCGGTTATGTAGATGGAAAAATTCAGCCGAATTCAACATTCGCATCCGGTACCGGTAAAGATATTCAGAATGTTTATGAAAAACGTGTGAAAGGCGGCGCGGACTGGGCGGAAGATTTCTATATTAAACATGTCAGTGAATACTTAAAAAATATGGAACTTCTACCAGGTGCAGTCGAAGTACTCAAAGAAGGTAAACGACTCGGTTATAAAAACGCCATTGTTACGTCAGATTCTAGACTGAGCACTGAAGCATTCATAAAACAATTTAACTTAAATGATTATGTTGATTTTGTCATCGCAGGAGATGATTCAGAGTACTCAAAGCCAGATGTAAACGTATTAAATTCAATTGTTGAAGCGGGATATGAGTATAAAGACATTGTTGTCGTTGGTGATAACTATACTGATACTAGATTAGGTATTAAAAATGGTGTAAGAACAATCGGTGTACTTAGTGGTACATCGACAAAAGAGTATTTAGAAGACGCAAACATCATTTTAAATGGTGTCGACGAACTTTTTAACAACGGGAAGTTTATCATCTAATGGATCATGAAAAGTATATGCAACTCGCAATTATAGAGGCAAAAAAGGCTGCTGAAATCAAAGAGGTGCCGATTGGTGCGGTTATTGTAAAAGACGATACAGTCATCGCTCGCGCGCATAATTTACGAGAAACGTCGCAGCAGCCGACTGCACATGCAGAACTTCTTGCGATAGAAAAAGCGTGTGAAGCGCTTGGGACGTTTCGTTTAGAAAAGTGTACGCTTTACGTGACACTCGAACCATGCGTCATGTGTAGTGGCGCGGTTGTTATGAGCCGTATTCCAAAAGTCGTGTACGGTGCAGACGATCCAAAAGGTGGCACAGTAAATAGTTTAATGCACTTACTGAATGAGTCACGATTTAACCATCAAGCAGAAGTCGTGAAAGGTGTATTAAAAGAAGAGTGTAGTCAAATGCTAAAAGACTTTTTTAAGCAGCTTCGAGAAGATAAAAAAAGAGAAAAATAGAACCTTTAAGCTAGCTTAAAGGTTCTTTCTATTTAAAATCATCAGGTTTTCCAAGTAAGAAAAGTGCAGCGAGAACAGTCAGAACTGCTGACATTACTGCATACATAATAATATTCGTTATACTTCCAGACGGCGATTCAACGAGGTAGTTTATCGTAGAAAACACTAAAAACGCAACGAGTAATACGCGCAGCGCGTAAAGTATTCTATTTTTAGTCATCACGAGTCTCCTTAAATGATTATCTATACTCACTATAATGGAGTCGGTGAGAAAAGGCGAGGGATGATTTTTGAAGAAGTAAATTCTTCTTTTAATTAACAAAATTTTGCCGAAAATGTAAGATATATCGTTTTATCTGACAAAATTTCGTTCTAATTAAGTGGTTTTGTTAATTATATTGTTTTATCTAACAAAAACTGATAAAAAGCCCCCATTTCTGTTAATTAAATGAATATATTTAACAAAATCGGCTTATTTTTGTTAAATAACCACTCCTCACCTTGGTATCTTCGAAGTGAAACAAATAAAAAATCAGACCTTTTAAGGTCTGATTCTAATTTAAATATTATTTTTCAAAACGCATACGACTAAATGCATCATGTTGGTGGATGCTTTCTTCGTTTCGACATTCTACTTCAAATGCTTTAACCCAAGGTAAATCGTGGATGTCATAAGCAACGAGTCGAATTAAGTCTTCAACGAAGCGTGGGTTTTCGTATGCGCGTTCTGTAACCATTTTTTCATCTGTTCGTTTAAGAATTGGGTACAGTTGGCTTGATGCGTTGATTTCTAACGCGCGATATACGATTTCTTTGTAGTTTTCAGGTACTTCTTCATTTTCATCGATATCTAAAAGTACTTTTACGTAACCACGCTGGTTGTGTGCACTATACTCACTAATTTCTTTTGAGCACGGGCAAAGTGTCGTAACGTTTGCTGTCATACCAAATTGTGTTTTAGTTACTTTATTGTCGTTATATTCCATATGATAAAGTACATCAGCATGTGCAACAGCATCTAATTTTGTCCCTGGTGATGGTTTATTGAAGAACCAAGTAGACTCAACAGTAAGTTCTGATGATTCTTGTTCCATACGCTCTTTTAGTACTTCAAGCACTTTTTCTAGCGTGTTGAATTCAAGTTTAATACCACCATCATTTTGAGTTTGTAGTGACTCCAAAATACGACTCATGTTAATTCCTTTTTCGTCACGACGTAAGCTTGTCGCAAGTTCAAAGTTACCAACTGATTGATAGTCTCCAACTTTGACTGGGTATGTTAGATTATTAATCCCAACAGATTGTACGTCAAAAAGGAAGTCTTTTTTCGTATTTTGAAGGTCTGCCATGTCTTCTTTATTTTTAGGTTTTGTACCTTTAATTGGATCTACTGAACCAAAGTGTTTGTATCGCGCTTCGCGATTAGAAAGATCTATATTCGTCATACTTAGCTACTCCTTCTCTTTACTTATCCAATCATTAATATCATAGTAATAGAAATTTTCTTTTTCAAACCAGCGTTCACGAGCTTCTTTACTAAATTGAGTATCTTTGCATAACTCGATTAATAGTCTCTCTGTTTGTGATTTATGTGCTGCGAGTACTTCTCGTTTTCGCTCTGCGTATTCACTAATATCTGTTTGAATTGTCGGTTCGCCTAAATCGTCAAATGTACGCTTATCAAACGCAACGAGTGTTAACGTTGGACGATCCGCTTCATCCATTTCTGCGACGACGTCTAATACAGCTTCTGCTGTTGCTTCGTGGTCAGGGTGTACAGAGTACCCCGGGTAAAACGTAATTAAGCGCGATGGTTTTGTCTCATCTATTACTTTTTTAATATCACTTCTTAGTAAGTCTTTGTCTTCGAATTCTAACGTCTTGTCTCTATAATCTAAAAACTTAACGTCTAAGTCCATTAAACGTGCAGCTTCAAGTTGTTCAGCTTTACGTAGTTTAGATAGTGCTTCACGAGTGACTGGTGGATTTCCAATGTTTCTCCCCATATCACCATAAGTTAAACAAGCGTATGTGACTGGCACTCCCATGTCTCTATACGCCATAATTGACCCTGACACACCGAATGCTTCGTCATCCGGGTGTGGGTAGATGATTAGCACATGATTTTCTTTTTCAAGTGACATAATATCCCTCGTTTTAAATTTATTCTTTTAACTTATCACTGCTAATTTCTAGTGCTGCAGCAAGTTTACCTTCATGGTCAATACCATGCAAGATGAAGACCCCGTCTTCAACAGTGTAGTGTGAAAGTCCAGTAACATATACCCAGCCACTATTGTCGAGTTTAAGACCGACGCGGTATTCAAAATTACCGCCACCTTTTAACGTCCCTTCAGTGTAAGTGACTTGAATATTTCGGACAAATGTACCTGAGTTAAATACATTGTCATCATTATGACTTGCGTATACACCACTTGTAACTTCAATGTGTAAATAAACGGGTGTATTTTTATAATGATTAATCAGTTCTTGAACTTCTTTTTCATCGATCGGTTTTAAAGCCATGAATATCCCCCTAAGTCCTCATAAATATAATAAGAGAGATAAAAATCCCTCTTATTATTAAAGTTCTTTGGCTTGTACGTTTACTTTATCAACTTTATTGTATGCGTTGTGTCTGACTACACCCACATGTTCGTTCATTTGTGAACCGTGTTTAATTGCAGAAGTAACGAAAGCTTTTGCTTCTTTGACTGCTTCAAGTGGTTCTAAACCGTTTGTGAAGTTAGAAGCAACTGCTGCTGCGAAAGTACAACCTGCACCGTGGTTATAAGCTTTCTCTAATTTATCAGCATATAATCCGTAGAATTTCTCACCGTCGTAGAAAATATCTAATGCGTCGTCACCCTCAAGTCCTGTTCCACCTTTAACGACAACGTATTTTGGACCATATTCGTGAATTTTCTTAGCAGCTTCTTTGACCTCATCGATTGTTTTTGGAGTATTCATACCTGCTAAGTTTCCTGCTTCAACTAAGTTTGGTGTCACGATTGTTGTGATTGGTAGTAATTCTTTTTGCATACTATCTACAACGCCAGGGTTTAACACAGTGTCGTCACCTTTACATACCATGACTGGGTCGAAGACGAAGTAGTCCGCGTTACTTTTTTCGATTGCTTTACGTGCACGTGAGATAACTTCTTCGTTTGGTAACATACCAGTTTTAATTGTATCTGGGTTTAAAGATAGTGCAGTTTCTATTTGTTCATCGAGAACTTCTAATGGTACGTGGTGCACTCTGTGTGCCCAAGTGCTTGGGTCCATAGAAACGATCGTTGTAAGTGCACAAAAACCGTATAAATCATGGTCTTCAAATGTTTTTATATCTGCTGAGTAACCAGCACCTCCTGAAACATCAGTGCCAGCAATTGTTAATACTTTTTTCTGTGTCATAAGTTTAATTCTCCTATCCCAGGCAATAATGTCTATATTTTACTATATAAGCGGTGGTTTATCTACAATGATGCTTAACTTAAATGTTATACTATCTATAGTTTAGGAGGCGCGTCAATGAATTGGTCAGAATGCTTTAGAACGATAAAAAAAGAATATGATTTTAGTGAAATGGATAATATTTTAGAAGAGAAATATAGTACGGGTACAGTCTTTCCTAAAAGAGATGAAATATACCGTGCATTTCAGTTAACACCGTTTGAAGATGTCAAAGCGGTGATTCTTGGACAAGATCCGTATCATGGTGAAAATCAAGCGTATGGTCTTGCATTTAGTGTTCGTCCAGGAATTACGATTCCACCAAGTTTAAAAAATATGTATAAAGAGCTTGAAAATGATCTCGGTATTACACGTACAGATGGCGATCTTTCGGACTGGGCACGAGAAGGGGTATTATTATTAAACACTGTATTAACAGTAGACGCACATCAAGCGAACTCTCACCGAGGGATTGGCTGGGAATATTTTACGGATAGAATTATCGAGATGTTAAGTGAACATAGAGAAAATATTGTGTTTATTTTATGGGGAAACTCGGCAAAGAAAAAAATCAAATTGATTGACACGTCAAAACATAAGGTCATTACTGGTGTTCATCCAAGTCCTCTTGCTGCAAATCGTGGTGGATTTTTCGGAACAAGTCCTTTTAGCATGACAAATAAGTATTTAGAAAGCGTCGGAAAGACGCCGATTGATTGGAGTGAAAACTTTGAGAAAAAAGGTGATTAATTCAATTAAAGATGAGTTAGAGTTATATGAATCATCAAACGATGAAAAACATTTATACGCGATTGAAAAGTTGGTACAATTATTAAAGGGTGAAAACAACTCGACAACAAATGAGACGTCGAAGCGTAAAAAAGAAGCACGTCCACTTAAAAAACGTACTCTCGACGATACATATATCGCAGAGAGTAATCATTCAAGCACGTCTATTTTTGATTTTTAAAGGAGTCTTATAAATGAAAATGTTAATTATTTTAGGTGCGGTAAATGCACTCATTAGTGTTGCAGCAGGTGCATTTGGTGCGCACGGTTTAGAAGGAAAACTAACTGAGCATTATTTAGAAGTATGGGAAACCGCATGTAAATATCAAATGTACCATGGTCTTGGTTTAATTTTACTTGGTATTTTAAACGGTGTAACAGGTACGACAATGTTTAACGCAGCAGGTATTGTCATGTTCATTGGAATTATATTATTTACTGGTTCGTTATTTGTTTTATCGACAACAGGAATTGGTATACTCGGCGCAATTACACCAATTGGTGGCGTGATGTTCATTGCTGCATGGGTAATGACAATTATTCAAGTTTTAAAAATTTAAATGTAAGGCTAAGCATCTCTAGAGCGGTTAGAGATGCTTTTTTAATTGTATAAAAATACGACAAATATATGATATTGTATTAATAAAGTAAATAAATTTTAAAAGAGGTGATCGGAAATGTTAGAAACATTCATTCATATTGTTGATGTTGTGAACGATTTCATATGGGGACCTGTTGCATTAGTATTTTTAGGATTTGTTGGAATTTACTTAACAGTAGGTACGAAATTTGTACATATTAGAAAGTTCTTTAGCATTATAAAAGATACATTTACCAGTATTAAAAATGATAAAAACGCCGATACTGATGGAGATTTATCGTCATTACAATCGATGTTCGTATCACTCGCCTCTGTCATTGGAATGGGGAGCGTCGTTGGAGTTGCGAGTGCGTTAATTAGTGGTGGACCTGGTGCACTTGTATGGATGTGGATTGCTGCATTCATCGGGATGATTATTAAGTACTCAGAGATTATTTTAATTATATTATTCCGTGAGAAAACAAACGACGGGACGTATGTTGGTGGTCCAGCCTTATATGTACGTAAAGGATTAGGCGTCAGATATTTAGGTGAAACAATCGTTGTACTCATGATACTTGTTTGTCTTGCGAGTGCGATGATTCAGTCCAACGTGACAGTATCTAACGTGACAAATCTTGCGCCGAACTTATCAAATGTTATTTATATTTTATCCGCATTAAATGTTGTTGCGGTTGGAATAGTCATTGTAGGTGGCGTAAAGCGTATTGGTCACGTTGCTGAGAAACTCATTCCGTTCATGTCACTCTTTTACATCGTCGTCGCGACCATCGTCATCGTGATAAATTACAAAGAAATTATTCCTGCGATTCAACTCGTATTTTCATCTGCATTTAGTCCAGCAGAAGCGGGCGCAGGTGTTGCAGGTTATGGGATTATGAAAGCTATGCAGTACGGAATTGCGCGTGGTTTCTTCGTATCTGGATCTGGGCAAGCTGTATTTACAGTATCGCATGCGCCAGCACGTGTGAAGCATCCAGTCGAGCAAGCAATATTCGGGGTGACAGAAGTATTTTTAGTTACAGTTGTTTGTACATTTACAGCACTTGCAGTACTCACGAGTGGTATTGACCTTGAAGGTCAAGATGCTGCAACAATTGTTGCGAAAGTATTTGGAGATATCTCCCCAATGTTAGGAGTAGCTGTTGGAATTGCGACAATTTTATTTGCATATAGTACAGTTATTGGGCTCGGATACGTTGGAGAAACACAGCTTTCTACAATTATCGATAGAAAGAAGGCAAGAATTTACCGCTACGTTTTCTTAGTTGCAGTATTTATCGGAGGTATCGGTGGTCTAAAAGCAATATGGGACTTAACAGACGTATTCTTAGGACTCGTCATGTTCGTGAACTTAATTGTTATGCTGCTATTAAGTAATAAGATATTCAAATCGAGCAATGAATATTGGCAATTGGATAGTAGTGACGGTATAAGTGCAGGATGTAGTAAAGATAAGAATGAGTAAATTTATCTTGTAGAAGATAAAATACCTGTTAATAAGTGTTGTAGTCAGTGGCTAGACGTATCGTCTACGTCAGTTAAGTCTAATTGACGCAGATTGAAGTATTGTATACAAAAATTTCTAGCATTTACGATAAACAAAGTATTGTTAACGAGATTCTTGAAAACTGGATTCTCGTTTACGATACGCTCGGAATAATCAAAGATAAAAAAACTCATTGACGATACTCGCTTCTCTGTTTAAAAGAAACTTTTCTCATTGACGATACTCATCTAGACACATCCACATACAAAAAACGGCACATATAACTTTGTTGTATGTGCCGTTTTGTTTATTTTTTACGTTTTTTCTTAGAATCATCTTCACCGAGTACTTTGTCGACGACTTTTGCGACGATAATCGGTGTAATAAATACGACTGCGCGTTTTACTAATTTTTTCATTCGTTTTTCCTCCTGATCGAGATACTATATTATACTCGTTTTCAGGAACTTTTAAACTTTTACAGTTAAATTCTAAAGAATGATTTTAAATCGTCTTTTCTTAAGCGTACGCCGACGTAGAAGTCTCCGAATACACCATATCTTGCGCTCGTTTCGTCGAATCTCATTTCGTAAATAATATTTTTGAATTCAAGCATATCGTCTGATAAGAGCATTACGCCCCACTCATATAGATCGAGGCCTTGAGATCCTAAAATGTACTGTTTAATTTTACCAGCGTATTGACGACCAATCATACCGTGGTCTCTCATTAACTCCCTACGACGTTCGATTGGAAGCATGTACCAGTTGTCATCAAGTTCACGTTTTTTATCCATCGGATAGAAACAGCAGTACTGTGCGTCCATAAGTTCAGGATATAATCTGCTTCTCACATACGGATTTTCGTATGGATCTTCGTCAGAGTCTTTCGCAAGGTAACTCGACATTTCAATTGCTGAGAAGTATGAGTATTCAGGAATTAAAAAGTCACTGATTTGTAGTTTATTTAACTCATTTTCAAGATTGTTTAATTCCTCAACTGTTGGACGTAAGAACCAAAGTAGAATGTCAGCTTTTTGACCTGTGATGTTATACATCGTGTGGTCACCTTCTTTTTTCTCGCTAACTGCTTCACTTCTCGATAAGAATTCTTCAAACTCTGTGACGATTTTATCTTGTTCTTCATCTGTGAGCATTCTTAACGCTGACCAATCTACGTTGTAAAGTAGGTGTAAACTCCACCAACCATCTAATGTTTTAACCGCTTCACTCATCAATATCTCTCCTTAAAAAGTTTCATTAATTTTAGTGTACAACTTGACTCACGCTTTTCAAATAGCGAATATCGATAAATTGTGACAAAACAAGTATAATATTGGTACGTAAAGAAAATGTAGGAGACAAAGTAGTGGAGAACGAAGTGTTATTTTATCCAATTTCATATACTAAACATCCGTTTGATTCGTTTGCTTTTGACGACGTGCTTCAACATCTCGTCTCTCAAGATGAAATTCCTAGAGTGAGAAGTTGGGTGCATGATAATTTTATAATTTTAGGGCTACAAGACATGCGTTTAGAGAATTTACACGACGGTTTAAACACACTGCGTAATAAAGGCTATAACTATATCGTCAGAAATAGTGGGGGCTTAGGTGTTGTGCTTGACTCAGGCGTGTTAAATGTTTCGCTAATTTTACCTAAAAGTGAAGTGCCGACAATCGATAACGGATACGAAAAAATGTATGACATTATTAAAAAAAGCTTTCCCGAATTAACAATAGATGCTTACGAAATCGTTGGCAGTTATTGCCCGGGAAATTTTGATTTATCCGTAAATGGACAAAAGTTTGCCGGGATTTCTCAGCGACGAATTAAAGAAGCGGTTGCTGTACAAATCTATTTAGCAGTTGAAGGTAGTGGAGGAGACCGCGCGAATGTAATGAAAGATTTTTATGATGTGTCGTCAAAACCACCGAGATTAGAAATGAACCGAGACGTCATGATTTCTTTAAGCGAGTTAATGGATGGTTTAACAGTCGATGATGCTGAAAATCGTATATTAACAACGATAAAAAAAGAATTTGGTGAATTAAAAACCGCTGAACCATTTAACGGAGAAGCACTTGAGCGCTTTGATAAGCAAAGAGAGCGTATGGTAGAAAGAAATGAACGCTTAAACTAACGAGGTGAGAAAATGTCTTCAAATTATAAAGACTTACAACTTGAAGATGAAAAAGTGTTTAAAGACCCAGTACATAGCTATGTACACGTGACAGATCAAGTCATTTGGGATTTAATTAAAACAAAAGAGTTCCAGCGTTTACGACGAATTAAACAGCTTGGGACATTATATTTTGCGTTTCCATCCGCAGAACATTCACGTTTTACACATAGTTTAGGGGTTTACGAAATCGTTAGAAAAATCGTCGAGAACTTTTCTCAATATGACGAGTGGAATAATGACGATAGAATTCTCGCATTAAGTGCGGCACTTCTTCATGACGTCGGACACGGGCCATTTTCACATTCGTTTGAACAAATCTTTAATACGGATCATGAAATATATACAAAAGAAATTATTTTAGGCAACACTGAAATTAATAGTGTCTTAAAAAGAGTAAGTGAAGATTTCCCTGAGGAGGTCGCGAGTGTTATTGCGCATACGCATAAAAATAAACTTGTTGTGTCGATGATATCAAGTCAAATTGACGCAGATCGCATGGATTATTTACAGCGTGACTCGTATTTTACGGGAGTCGAGTACGGGAAGTTTGATATCGATAGATTGCTTCGTGTAATGATTCCGTCTAAAAATGAAGTGTTGATAAAAGAAAGCGGTATGCATGCGGTTGAAGACTATTTAATGAGTCGCTATCAGATGTACTGGCAAATTTACTTTCACCCAGTCAGCCGCGGAGGAGAAGTGTTGCTCACACTTATTTTTAAACGTGCGAAAGAATTGTATGAGTCAGGTTACGAGTTTAAGCAACCACCGAAGTATTTAATCCCATTTTTTGAAGACCGTGAAACAGTCCATGATTATTTAATACTCGACGAGACGATTATGAATTTTTACCTTCAAGAGTGGACCGGAGAGATGGACGACGTGTTAAGTGAGTTAGCGGACCGATTTGTAAACCGTAAACTCTTTAAATTTGTCCCGTTTTATGATGGTTATTTAACAAAATTAGAGTTTGAAACATTATTTGAAAAAGCGGGAATTGACCC
>DWXM01000064.1 GCA_019119225.1 Candidatus Nosocomiicoccus stercorigallinarum | reverse complement strand
TTTGGTAGTTCTAACGGTAATTCATCTTCAGGTACTGCTGATGATGTGCCGTCTTCCCAGTGAATAATTGGAATTGGTTCTCCCCAGTAACGTTGTCTAGAGAATAACCAGTCGCGTAACTTGTATGTTACCTTCGCTTCTCCGGCTTTTAACTCTTCTAAATGTGTGATTGCTTTTTTTATTGCTTCTTCATTGTTTAATCCGTCTAAGAAACTAGAATTCACGTGATGACCATCACCAGTATATGGTAACTCTTCTTCACTATCAACGACACGTTTAATTTCTAAATCGAATTTTTCAGCAAATTCAAAGTCTCTTTCGTCATGTCCAGGCACTGCCATAATTGCACCAGTTCCGTAAGATACAAGAACATAATCTGCGACGAAAATCGGCATCGTTTCACCACTAAATGGATTCACTGCATAGCTTCCAGTAAAGACTCCAGTTTTATCTTTTTGAAGTTCTGTACGTTCTAAATCTGACTTATGTGATGCTTTTTCAACATATTCTTCGACTGATTCTCTTTGTTCGTCAGTCGTAATCTTTTCAACTAATTCATGTTCAGGTGCAAGTACTGCGTACGTTGAACCGAATAACGTATCTGGTCTCGTCGTAAAGACAGTAAACGTCTCACTACTATCTTTAATTTCAAACGTTACGTTCGCGCCTTCAGAACGACCAATCCAGTTACGTTGCATATCTTTTAATGATTCTGGCCAATCTAAGTCGTCTAAATCCTCAAGTAAACGATCTGCATATTCAGTAATTTTTAGTACCCATTGACGCATTGGTTTACGGATGACTGGATGTCCTCCACGTTCTGATAATCCATCGATCACTTCTTCATTTGCAAGTACTGTACCGAGTGCTGGGCACCAGTTTACTGGTACTTCATCAACATATGCGAGTCCCTTTTCGTATAATTTAGTAAAAATCCACTGTGTCCATTTGTAATAATTTGAATCTGTCGTATTAATTTCACGGTCCCAGTCATAAGAGAACCCAAGTTCTTGAATTTGACGACGGAAATTATCAATATTTTTTTCATTAAATTCGTGAATATCATTCCCAGTATCAATCGCGTATTGTTCAGCTGGTAAACCAAACGCATCCCACCCCATTGGATGTAGAACATTATACCCTTCCATACGTTTATAACGTGCTAAAATATCTGTTGCTGTGTAGCCTTTTGGGTGACCAACGTGTAGTCCTGAACCTGACGGATATGGAAACATATCTAATACGTAATATTTCTCTTTACTAAAATCACTTGTGTCAGTTTTAAATGTTTTGTTTTCTAACCAATAATTTTGCCATTTTTCTTCAATTTTACGATGGTTATATGACATTTACTCTCCTCCTAAATATATAAAAAATCCCAATGCCAAAAGACATTGGGACGATCTATAAGACCGCGGTACCACCCGCATTCACATAAGTGTGCAACTTCATTTAGAATTTTAATTTTAAACCGGACGAGTTCATGAATTTCTGATGTTAGTTTTCACCACCCACTAACTCTCTAAAAATCATACGTTCATTACTATTTCCTTAAAAATTATTATAATTTGTTTTCTCACTTTATGCAAACTTCTTTTCTAATTTTAAAAGATATCGTTTATTTTCTTCTCCTAAACGAAACCCTCCGATATTACCGTCTTTTCTCACTACTCTGTGACATGGAACGATAATAAGTAACTGATTATTTGCGACTACTCTTGCAACAGCCCTTGCATATGTTTTATCCTTTACATCTCCAGCAAGTTTACTATAAGATGTCATGCTTCCATATTTCACATTCATAAGATGCTTTAACACGATCTTTTCAAATTCTGTCCCGATAAGTTCAACTGAAAAAGAAAACTCTTTTCTCTCGCCGTTAAAATATTCTTTTAATTCTCGGATGACTCTATTTAATAATTCATCATTTGTATTTGTTACAGGCTCTCTTACTTCAATAATTTTTATGACTTTATTATTTTTTGTTTCAATTTTTAAACGACCAATCGGAAACTCTTTCACAACTTCCATTACGTTCATCCTTTTATATACTATAATTAAGTACGATTATTATTTTGGAGGTCACAATGTTAAATAGAGTACTCGATCAAAGTAAACAATTCGCTTTAGATATAATACACAGCCATTCATTCGCAGTTGACGCAACGAGCGGAAATGGTAACGACACACTATTTTTACTCGATAATATTTCTAAAGGTAAAGTATACGCGTTCGATGTGCAGCAACAAGCAATTGAATCAACTCACGAAAAAGTTTCAAATCATAAACACATTGAAAATTTAACTCTCATCCACGACAGTCACGAAAACGTCCTAAATTATGTAGAAAAAGACATAGATATCGCGATGTTTAACTTAGGATTTTTACCAAATGCTGATAAAACAATCACAACTCTCAGTCATTCGACGATTATTGCAATTGAACGTATCCTCTCAAAATTATCAGTTGGAGGACGTGTGATCATTACAATTTACCACGGACATAAAAATGGTAAAGATGAAAAACGTGCCGTTCTAGAATTCGCTGAGTCACTGGATCAACATTTTTATAATGTTTTAATGTACCGCTTCATTAATCAAAAAAACAATGCGCCATTTATTATCGTGATCGAACGTAGAACACTTACTCGATAAAGCCGATATGATAATTTAAGTCCTCTAAGAAACGTTTAACATGGTAAAATGGAAAACTTACATTTTCTCTTTGGAAAATACCATGTTCAATATTATTTAAACGAACGAGTTTTAAATAATCTGAATCTATTTCTTTTAAAATCTTTACATTACGTTCGACATCAATAATATCATTTTCATTGGAGTGAATACTGAGTACTGGTACGTTTACTTCACTCATCGTATCTTTAATATCATTCATACGATTGTTAATTGCAGTGTACCAGTGATAACTCACTTCTTTAATGAGAAGATCGTCGTTTTTATATTGCTCTAAAACCTTTTTATCCGTAGTAAAGCTATCCATACGAATGCCAAGTTTAAATTTAGAATTATCGCTCGTTAAACGAATTGATGATTTTAATAAATTTTTACGGTTCATAAATGATTGCTTGAACGTATATAACGGATTTAATAAAACAGCACCATCAATATTTAACTCACCTTCTTTTAAAGCTTCAGTTACTATTAGTCCACCGAGACCTTGACCGACTACGATAATTGGCAATTCGTAAAGGCTCGCATCATCAACCCATTCTTTTAGTCGGTCTATGTATTGCTTAAAGTCTTCAACATGACCCTTATTGATGCGTGTTGTTTGTCCGTGTCCAGGTAAATCTCCAATAAGTGCATGGTATCCTTCACTATTAAATTTTGAAATTAAGTCTAAATAATATTCATGATGCTCTAACATATCATGTAAGATGACAACAATTCCTTTTGCCTTACCTTCAATTTCCCATTTCCACATATTTTTTCTCCT
>DWXM01000011.1 GCA_019119225.1 Candidatus Nosocomiicoccus stercorigallinarum | reverse complement strand
GCGAAAAAATATATCGCAAAAGAAGCATATGAACCAGAATTTGGTGCAAGACCATTAAAACGTTTCATTCAACGTGAAATTGAAACACCACTTGCACATAAAATGATTGAATCAAACCTTGAAGAAGGATTACATGTAAATATTGATGTTAAAGACGACGCATTTGTTTTTAACATGTAAGAAAAAACTCTACTGAATGCTCAGTAGAGTTTTTTAGTTTGAAAAATATTCTGTTGCTTTAACTGCACGTTTCCAGCCGTCATATTTTCTTTTTCGAACATCTTCATCCATAGAAGGATTGAATGTTTTGTCAACAGACTTTAATTTTTTTAATGAATCTTTTGATTCAAAGAAACCGACCGCGAGCCCTGCTAAAAACGCAGCACCAAGCGCAGTGGATTCTAAATAGGCGGGTCTTTCGACGGTACATTTTAATAAGTCAGATTGAAACTGCATTAAAAAGTTATTCGCTGATGCGCCGCCGTCAACATTTAATCTTTTAATGTCTGTATCGCTATCTTGACGCATTGCTTCTAATACGTCTGATGTTTGATACGCAAGTGACTCTAATGTAGCGCGTGTAATTTCTTCTCTAGATGTGCCACGTGTGATTCCAAACATTGCACCACGTGCATGCATATTCCAGTGTGGTGCTCCGAGTCCAGTAAACGCTGGCACGACGTATATATCAGTGTCTTCAATTTTTTTAGCAAAGACTTCACTTGTTTTTGCATCATCAAAAAACATCATTTCATCTCTTAACCACTGTACTGCACTTCCTGCAACAAAAATCGATCCTTCAAGTGCGTATTTTACAGGTTCGTCCTTTAACTGGTATGCAATCGTTGAAATGAGTCCATGATTGGAATGTTTTAACTCATCTCCCGTGTTTAGTAGTAAGAAACAACCTGTACCATATGTATTTTTCGCTTCACCACATTCAAAACATGTTTGACCGAATAATGCCGCTTGTTGATCGCCAGCGATACCTGCAATCGGAACACGTTCACCAAAGAAATGACCAGAATCAGTAAATGCATATATTTCACTCGAACTCTTTACTTTCGGTAGCATTTTTCTAGGGATATTTAATATATTTAAAATTTCATCGTCCCAATCTAACGTATTAATATTAAATAACATTGTACGGCTAGCATTTGTCACGTCAGTAACATGTGTTTGCCCGGAAGTTAGTTTCCAAATAATCCAACTATCAATCGTACCAAATAGTAAGTCTCCATTTTCTGCCATTTCTTGTGCGCCGTCGACTTCATCTAATATAAATCTTACTTTTGTCGCTGAAAAATAAGGATCTAATACGAGTCCGGTTTTCTCTCTAAATAAATCCTCATAACCAGCATCTCTTAAGTTTTCAGTAATTTCATCGGTTTGTCTTGATTGCCAAACAATCGCATTATAAATCGGTAGACCAGTGTGTTTATTCCAAACGACTGTCGTTTCACGTTGGTTTGTTATACCGACGCCTTTAATTTCATCTGTAGATAAGTTGTTATCTCCAAGAAGCTGCGCGATTACAGATAGTACCGAACTCCAAATTTCATTCGCATTATGCTCCACCCAGCCTGAATGCGGAAAGTATTGATTAAATTCCATTTGTGCAGTCGCTTCAATATTACCGTCTTTATTCACTAAGACAGCACGTGTTGATGTCGTTCCTTGATCAATTGATAAAATATAACTCATCTGTACACCTCATATGTAATATAAAAAAAGACTCTATAAATGATAGAGTCTATAAATTAAAACTATTAATTTTCGTCCTTAACATAATTAGGGTCTGGCTTCATAACCATATCTAAGAAGAATACAACTGCTGTAATTAATACTGCAAATAGTACTCCAATCATCGGATAAAGTGGACCGCCACCGCTTAAACTGTTTAGGATGAAGTTAATCATTTGAGTAAGTAAAAATGCCCAAACGAAAGTTACTATAAATCTCAAATCAGACACTCCTAAAAATATTAATCTTTTCTAAGTTTATTTTACATTAAATTGTTCAAAAAGTATACAACTTAGAGTATAATAAATGTTAGCGCTTTCAATATATTTTATTTTATAATCTATCAGAATTGATTAAATTTTGAGATAATATTGATTTTTGTTTCAATTGTCTATACAATTAAAACAACTTATTTACAATCCTTTAAAAAAGAAAAGAAGTTTGGTGAACAAAATGAATGAACAAGAACACTTATTATCAGTAAATCACTTAACGACATCATTTAAAATTAATGGAGAGTATTATCCAGCAGTAGATGATGTGTCGTTTAATATTAATAAAAACGAAGTGCTTGCACTCGTTGGAGAATCTGGATCAGGTAAAAGTGCGACAGCTTTCTCTTTAATGAAATTACATAGACATGCGCGTGTAGAGGGAGAAGTATTCTTTGAAGGTAAAGACATTTTAAAGTCTTCTGAAAAAGACATGAATAAAATTCGTGGCGGAGATTTTTCAATGGTTTTCCAAGACCCGATGACAGCGCTAAATCCTTTAATGAGAATTAAAGATCAAATTATTGAAACATTAACGATTCATAATACGAAAGAGAAAAACGAAAGAGAAGCATACGCGATTGAATTACTCAAGCGTGTTGGTATCGCTCGAGCAGAGCAAGTCGGAGAAGCATATCCGCATGAACTTTCTGGTGGTATGAGACAGCGTGTTGTTATTGCGATTGCAATTGCGAATAAGCCGAAGTTACTTATCGCAGACGAACCAACAACGGCTTTAGACGTAACAATTCAAGCACAAATTTTAGATTTAATTCGTGAGTTAAAAGATGATTTAGGTTCAGGTGTTCTTTTAATTACACACGACTTAGGTGTCGTTGCAGAAATGGCTGATAAAGTTGCAGTGATGTATGCAGGACAAATTGTTGAAATGGCACCAGTTCAAGAGTTATTTAAAAATCCGCTTCATCCATATACAAGAAGCTTATTAAACTCATTACCATCTGAAGATATGCTTGGTGGACAATTACACGTAATTCAAGGAGTTGTACCAGCGTTAGATAAGATGGATCGTACAGGTTGTAGATTCGCACCACGTATACCGTGGATCGATGAGAACGCACATGAACACAATCCTCAGTTACGTGAAGTTGAAGATGGGCATTATGTGCGATGCACGTGCTATAAAAACTTCTATTTAAATTCGTCGACTGAGACGACTCAAGAAGTAGAAGCTGAGCAGTTTGGAGCGTTGCACCAAGGAGGTAATGAATAGTGACAGAATATCTATTAGAAATTAATGATTTAAAAGTCTACTACCCAATTAAGGGTGGATTTTTTAACACGACTAAAGACTATGTCCGTGCAGTAGACGGGGTAACGATTAACATCCCTAAAGGTAAAACGTACGGATTAGTTGGAGAATCTGGTTCTGGTAAAACGACGACTGGTAAAGCCGTAATGGGACTAAATAAAGTAACTGACGGAGATATTTACTTTGACGGTAAACATTTAAACAGCGGTAAAAAAGTAGATGTAAGTCGTGAAGTTCAGATGATCTTCCAAGACCCATATTCATCTTTAAATCCGCGTAAGCGTGTATTTGATATTGTCGCAGAACCACTTAGAAATTACGAAAAACTATCAAAAGATGAATTAATAAAAGAAGTCATTCGACTTATTACAAGAGTAGGATTACCGCCTGGATCTTTGTATAAGTATCCACACGAATTCTCTGGAGGTCAACGTCAACGTATCGGTGTTGCACGTGCGATTGCATTAAATCCGAAGCTTATTATTGCGGACGAACCAGTATCTGCGTTAGACGTATCTGTACAAGCGCAAGTACTTAACTTCCTACAAGAAATTCAAGAAGATATGGATTTAACGATGTTATTCATCGCCCATGATTTAGGAGTCGTTAGACATATGTGCGAGTGGATCGGTATTATGTACCACGGTCGACTTGTAGAAGAGGGGCCAGCAGAAGTAATTTTTAAAGACCCTCAACATATTTATACAAAAAAATTAATTGCAGCAATTCCAGATGTAAACGTTGATAATATTGAGGCGAACTTACGTAAACGTAGAGAAGTACAAGAGGAATTTGATAACCATTTCCATGAATACTTAGATGAAGACGGCAAGCCGTTTCCTCTCGTTAAAATTTCAGAAAACCATAGTGTCGCTTTACCACCAACTGAAGGAGGTAAACAGTAAATGATTAAATTTATAATTAGACGTATTTTAATATCTGTACCACAAATATTTTTACTTAGCTTATTAATTTTCTACCTTGCGAGTTTAATGCCGGGGGATGCATTAAGTGGTGTACTTGACCCGAATATTCCAGCAGAAGCGTTAGAAAAACAACGTGAGGCTATGGGGCTAAATAATCCATGGTACATTCAATATAGAGACTGGGTCGTTAACATGTTACAAGGTGATTTTGGACGTTCGTACTTCCAGCAGCAACCTGTACTTGACGTTATTGGTGATCGCTTAATGAACACGATTTGGTTATCACTGTTCTCTACAATTTTAATTTATTTAATTGGTATTCCTTTAGGTATGTTATCAGGTCGTTATAACGACTCATTATTAGACAACGTAATCACAGGTTATACATACTTAGGGTTTGCAACACCGTCATTCATGTTCGGTTTACTTATGGTATTAGTATTCGGATTTAATTTAGCGTGGTTCCCAACTTCAGGGTCTGTCGATCCAAAATTAGATCCTTGGACAATCGAATATTTCTTTAGTAAAGTGTATCACTTAATTTTACCGTCACTATCTATTGCTTTAATTGGACTCGTTGGTACTGTTCAGTATTTACGCGGGGGTATTATTGAAACGAAACAAAAAGACTATGTAACTTTAGCACGTGCGAAAGGTTTATCTGAAGGGAAAGTGTATAGTAGACACATTTTCCGAAACGCAATTATCCCAATCGCAGCATTCTTTGGTTATGAAATCGCTGGATTACTTGGTGGTTCTATTTTCATCGAAATGATTTACGCGTATCCAGGAATGGGTCGTTTATTCTTAGAATCTATTTCTACACGTGACTTCAGTGTTGCGAACGTATTAATGTTATTCTACGGATTCTTAACGATTGTCGGTACGTTATTATCAGACATTATCTTAAGTATTATTGATCCAAGGATTCGTATTAAATAAGGAGGGTGTCACATGACAAAAGATAATAAAAATTTAAATGATGAAAACCGTGAACTAAACGATGTCAATCCAGAGAACACAGGTTTTAGAAAAGATAGAAATGAAGCACACCCAACAGACATTGATACGCATAACCAGTCAGGTACTCACGGTATTGAATCACACGATACAATTGACGTAGAAAACTTACCACGATCTACTCCAGGTTGGAAGGTCGTCTTAGGAGAAGTCTTTGCAGATAAAATTGCATTATTTAGTTTAATTATTATGATTGCCATCACATCATATGTATTCGGTTTAACGATGTTTTTAAAGCAATCTGAAATTGTGACAGTTGATTTATTCTCAATTAACCAAGCGCCAAACGATGAGTTTAGACTTGGTACAGATTACGGTGGACGTGACATTTTTGGCCAATTAATTATCGGTACGAGAAATTCATTATTAATCGGTGTACTCGTTACTGCGATTTCTGTATCATTTGGTACAGCCTACGGAGTGATTTCAGGGTACTTCGGTGGGCAAATTGATAACTTAATGATGCGTATCGTTGACTTTATGATGGTTTTACCATTCATAATGATTATCGTAGTTTATGTAACGATTTCACCAGACTACAGTATCGTTAGCTTCTCACTTATTATGAGTGCATTTTTATGGACAGGTACTGCGAGACTGATTCGTTCACTTGCAATTCAAGAAAAAGAACAAGACTATATTAACGCGTCGAAAACGTTAGGTAGTTCTAATATCAAAATTATATTTACACAATTATTACCAAACTTAATTGGGATTATTATCGTTAACTCGACATTGTCACTTGCAGCAAACATCGGTATTGAGTCAGGGCTATCTTTCATTGGGTTTGGTTTCCCAGAAGATACACCATCACTCGGTACATTATTATCTTACGCAACACAAACACAAACACTACGTCTACGTCCATGGATCTGGGCACCGGCAGCGATTCTAATATTAATATTAATGCTTTGTGTACGTAACGTTGGTGAAGCGATGCGCCGTGCGGGTGACGCGAGACAACGTAATGCTTAATAGAAAAGTTCAAGCCGTACGCTTGAACTTTTCTATTTAATTTAAAAAATCTTTAGAAAACGATTACATATGTATTTGAAATGAAGTATAATGTTTATAACAAATTAAAACGGTTTCAATTTTTTGAAAATATTTTTAATTTTGTTATTGATTTATCAGAATTTTATGATAATATCAAAATAGATAACAAAACTTGTATATTTCTACGAATCGTTATCTACAAACTTAAAGGAGGATACAAGATGAACAAAAAATATTGGTCTCGCTTACTTTTCGGTATGGGATCATCTTTAGTGCTCGTTTTAGCTGCTTGTGGTGGCGGTGGAGACGCTGACGATGAATCTAAAGACGAGGACGGTGGCGATTCTGCAAAGGTTGAACCAGACGAAGACGGAGTTTACAACTATGAAGACTTCTCTAAGTCTGTATCAAACACAGGTGAACCTTCAGGTACAGGTACTTTAAAAATCGGTTATACGTCAGATACACCATTTGAAGGTACATTAAACTGGGCGTTCTACCAAGGTGCACCTGATGCTAAAATGATTGAACACTTTGATGAAGCAGTATTCTCAATGAATGAGGACTTCCAGTATACTCAAGACGGTCTTTTAGGATATGAGTTAAACGAAGACGATAACACTGTAACATTCACATTACAAGAAGATGCAAAGTGGCATGACGGTGAGCCTGTTACAATTGAGGACTACGTTGCTTCATACGAAGTGATTGGTCACCCTGACTATGACGGTGTTCGTGGTTCAGATGATGGATTTACTTTAATCGAAGGTTATGAAGAGTATCAGTCAGGAGATGCTGACGAAATTTCAGGTATCGAAGTTAAAGATGATAAAACAGCAGTTTTCCATTATAAAGAATTAGCACCATCATTAACAGCTGGTGGATTCTGGGCATACTTATTCCCTGAACATTACTACGAAGGTGTAGAAGTTAAAGACATGAGTGCTTCAGATCAAACGCGTAAAAACCCAATCGGTATTGGGCCTTACAAAGTGAAGTCAATTACTTCTGGGGAAGCAATTGTTCTTGAAAAATTTGAAGACTACTGGAGAGGCGAGCCAGGAATGGACGGAATTGAAATTAAAGTTATCCCTTCATCATCAGTAGCTGACGCAGTAGAAAAAGGCGACATTGACGTTGCACTATCATTCCCTACAGATCAATTCCCTGATGTTTCAGAAATTGATGGCGTAGAATGGTTAGGTCAAATCGACGGAGCATATTCTTATATCGGATTTAAACTTGGTGAGTGGGACGATGAGAAAAACGAAGTGAACTACAAACCAGACGAAATGAAAATGGGAGACAAAGAGTTACGCCGTGCAATGTGGCATGCGGTTGATAACGATGCAGTAGGTAAGAAATTCTACAAAGGTCTTCGCTGGGAAGGTACATCATTAATTACGCCTTACCACAAAGACTGGCACAAAGATGACTTAGAAACTCCTAAATTCGATCCAGAAAAAGCGAAACAAATCTTAGCTGACGCTGGCTATGAAGATAAAGATGGAGACGGATTCGTAGAAACACCAGACGGTGAAGAACTAGTGATTAAGTTTGCTTCTATGTCAGGTGGAGACACAGCTGAACCATTAGCAAATTACTACATTCAATCATGGAAAGACGTTGGACTTAACGTTGAGAAAACTAACGGTCGTTTAATTGAGTTTAACTCATTCTATGACATGCTTAAAAACGACGACAAAGAAGTAGATGTGTACATGGGTGCTTGGGGTGTAGGGTCTGACGTAGACCCTTCAGGATTATATGGCAGAAAAGCACAATTCAACTATCCACGTTATGCTTCTGAAGAAAACGATGACTTACTGAAAAAAGGTAACTCTCAAGAAGCGCTTGATACTGAATATAGAAAGTCAGTATACGATGAGTGGCAAGAATTAATGGTTGAAGAAATTCCAGTATTCCCAACAAACTACCGTGCGTATGTTACACCAGTTAACGAACGTGTTAAAAACTGGAGTGAAGAATACGGATATAACGAAGATACGCTTCTTTACAAAATCGGTGTAGATGAAGAGTAATCTTCAAAATATAAAGCTTGAGTATATATGTACTCAAGCTTTTTTTAATTGAAAAAAATAATACATTGTGCTAAATTAGTACCTAGTAATAAAAATGAATAAGGTGTGGTGAGATGGCGAATGTAGGGGTTGTTGGTATTGGTAGTTATATTCCAGAAACAGTTGTAACGAATAATAAATTTGAAAGCTATTTAGATACATCTGACGAATGGATCACCGAAATGACAGGTATTAAAGAACGACGATTTGCCGCAGATAATATCGATACAAGTGATATGGCCGTAATTGCAGCTAAAAAAGCGATTGAAAATGCTCGTATTAATAAAACAGATGTCGATATGATTATAGTTGCTACGACAACTCCTGATTATCATTTTCCATCTGTTGCAAATATTGTACAAAGTAAACTTAAACTAAATCATATTCCGTCATTAGATCAATCAGCTGCTTGTACAGGATTTATATATGCATTAGTAACTGCGTATCACTTTGTTAAAGCGGGTACATATAAAAATGTTCTCGTCATCGGTGCAGACAAGATGTCAAAAATGGTCGATTTTAACGACCGTTCAACTGCAATTTTATTTGGAGATGGTGCAAGCGCAGTTGTTTTAAGCGAAGTAAGTGATGGCTACGGTATTAAATCATTTGAACTTGGGAGTGACGGAGACGGCGGAGAGTCACTTTATGTCGATAAAGACACTCACCACATTAAAATGAACGGCCGTGAAGTATTTAAATTTGCAGTACGAGCGATTCGAGAATCGAGTGTATCAGTAGTAAAAAAGGCAGGACTAAGAAGTGAAGACATTGATATGTTAATCCCGCATCAAGCGAATATACGTATTATGGATTACGCAAGACAGAAGATGAACCTACCAAAAGATAAATTAAGTCAAACACTGAAGTATTTTGGTAATACTTCAGCAGCTTCGATACCGATAAGTATCGATTATGAATTGAATAATAAAAACATTAAAGATGGAGACAATATTGTCCTTGTTGGATATGGTGGTGGCCTAACATGGGGCGCTATATGTATGACATGGGGAAAATAATAGGAGGAATATAAACATGACAGAAAAAAGAGTAGTAATTACTGGAATGGGTGCATTAACACCAATTGGTAACTCAGTAGATGAATTATGGGAGAATGCATTAAACGGAGTTAACGGAATCAATGAAATTACTCGAATTGATACGAGTGATTATAACGTTCATATCGCAGGAGAGTTAAAAGATTTTGACGGAGAAGAATACTTCGGACGTAAAGAAGCGCGCCGTATGGACCGCTTCACTCAGTACGCAGTTGCAGCATCAGATGAAGCGGTCAAAGACTCAGGGCTTGATATTAATGATGATATTAGTGAACGCGTTGGAGTATGGATTGGTTCTGGTATTGGTGGTATTCAGTCGTTAGAAGAGGGTTTAAGAGTACTATTTGACCGTGGACCAAGAAGAGTAAGTCCATTATTTGTGCCGATGATGATTCCAGACATGGCAGCAGGACAAGTATCAATTCGTCATAACGCTAAAGGACCAAATGGTGCAACAGTAACTGCATGTGCAACAGGTACAAATTCTATCGGTGACGCATTTAGAATTATCGCAAGAGGAGACGCTGACGCGATGATTGCTGGAGGAACTGAAGCACCGCTTACACATATGGGAGTTGCAGGATTCCAAGCAAACCGTGCGTTAAGTAAATCAAATGATCCAGATTATGCATCAGTACCATTTTCTAAAGACCGTTCAGGATTTGTAATGGGTGAAGGTTCAGGGATTGTTGTACTTGAAGAATTAGAACATGCGAAAGCACGTGGTGCTAAGATTTATGCTGAGATTGTTGGATACGGTAGTACAGGAGATGCACACCATATTACAGCGCCTGCACCTAATGGTGAAGGTGGTGCGCGTGCAATACAAAGAGCACTTGATGATGCGGGAATTCAGCCAGAAAATATTCAGTACGTGAACGCACACGGTACATCTACACCATATAACGACGAGTATGAAACACTCGCAATTAAAACAGTATTTGGCGATCACGCGTATAATTTAAAAATTAACTCAACGAAGTCTATGACAGGTCACTTACTCGGTGGTACAGGTGCAATGGAAGCAATCATTACAGCGAAAAGTATACAAGATGGTAAAGTTCACCCGACAATTAACTTAACAAACCAAGACCCTGAATTAGATCTTGATTACTTAAAAGATGGACAAGAAGAATTAGATATTGAATATGCAATTTCTAATAGTTTAGGTTTCGGTGGTCATAACGCCACAATTGTGTTAAAAAAATATGAAGAGTAATTTTAAGTAGACGCTATATTTAAAAAATATAGCGTCTTTTTTGTTTTTTTAAGTATTAAGTATCTTTAATTTTCCAATTAGTAATAATGATAAAAAATTACTATGTAAACCGCTTTTATGATATTGTATACTAAAATTATCATTAAAAAAGGGGGAGCTATAAGTGCTTTTATTAGGAGCAACACGGGTACGCGATGCAGTAACTTTAGATTGGCAGACTTATGTCATGATTGTACTGTACTTTTTAATTTTACTATTCATCGGTTGGTATAGTTACAAAAAGTCAACAGATGACTTAAACGAGTACATGTTAGGTGGACGTAATATTGGTCCTTATGTAACCGCTCTATCGGCTGGAGCAGCTGACATGAGTGGTTGGATGATCATGGGGTTACCAGGAGAGGTATATTCAGTTGGACTTTCGGCAGCTTGGCTTGCGATTGGTTTAACTGTTGGTGCTTACATAAACTACTTCGTCGTCGCACCGAGACTACGCGTGTACACAGAAGTTGCGAATGATTCAATTACGATTCCTGAGTTTTTCAACAATCGTTTAAGTGATAACACGAACTTAATTAAGATTATTTCTGGACTTATTATCGTTGTGTTCTTTACGTTATATGTGAACTCTGGACTTGTAGCTGGGGGACGTTTATTTGAAAGCGCGTTCGGTACTTCATATCACTTTGGTTTAATCTTAATTGGAGTTATTATTATCGTTTATACGTTCTTTGGTGGATATTTAGCAGTATCACTTACAGACTTCTTCCAAGGAGTAATCATGTTAATTGCAATGGTTATGGTACCAATCGTTGCGATGCTACAATTATCAGGTTTAGATACACTGAGTCAAGCAGCAGAATTAAAACCAACAAACTTAGACTGGTTTAAAGGTACGACAGTCATTGGTATTATCTCATTCATTGCATGGGGACTTGGTTACTTTGGTCAACCGCATATTATCGTTAGATTTATGTCTGTTCAAAACGTTAAAAAACTTAGAACTGCACGACGTTTTGGTATTAGTTGGATGGCAGTGAGTTTACTTGGAGCAGTATTAGTCGGTTTAACAGGTATTACATTCGTGAATAGTAACGACTTAGTACTTGAAGATCCAGAAACGATATTCATTTTAATGGGGCAATTATTATTCCATCCGTTAATTGGTGGATTTTTACTCGCTGCAATTTTAGCAGCAATTATGAGTACAATCGCGTCACAGTTAATCGTAACGTCAAGTGCATTAACTGAAGATTTCTACAAACTAATTCGCGGTAGAGATAAAGCAGATACAAACAAAAAAGAATTTGTAATGGTTGGGCGTTTCTCAGTACTACTTGTTGCAGCAGTCGCAATGGTAATCGCATGGAACCCAAACTCTACGATTTTAGATTTAGTTGGTAACGCATGGGCAGGATTCGGTGCGGCATTTGGTCCAATTGTTATTCTCTCATTATATTGGAAAGGATTAACGAGAACAGGCGCTATTTCAGGAATGGTGGCTGCATCAATTACAGTTATTCTGTGGATTGTAGTCATTTCACCAATGGGTGAAACAGGATCAGATTTTTGGAACTTATATGAAATCTTACCAGGATTTATCGTGAACTTAGTTGTTACAGTTATTGTAAGTTTATTTACAAAGAAACCAGAACAAAACGTAGAAGAAGAATTAAATATAGTAAAAGAAAAAATCAGACAAGATTTAGCGCAATAAAAAAACGGGATAACCTCCCGTTTTTTTACTTTCTTTTTCTACCTAGACCAACCGCATGTTCCATTTTACGTAGCATTTTGATTGTTTTCTTAAACGCACGATCTTGACCTTCGTCTAGAATTTCATCGAGTTCATCAGAGTTTAAGTAGTAATTTACTTTTTCTTGGAAATCGATTAGGAAGACTTTAACAATTTCTCCTAAATCTTTTTTAAAGTCTCCGTATGTTTTACCCTCGTACATTTTTTCAATTTCTTCAATAGTATAGTCAGTAAAGCTTGAATAGATCACAAGTAAGTTAGAAATACCTGGCTTATTTTCTTTGTCATACTTAACGATCATTTCTGAATCCGTTACTGCACTACGAATTTTTTTAGCCGCAGCGTTAGGGTCATCCATAAGTGAAATAAATCCTTTTTGATTTGCATCACTCTTACTCATTTTGCTCGTCGGTTCTTGTAAACTCATAATACGTCCACCAAATTTTGGTAAACGTGTTTCAGGCACTGTGAAGATTTCTTTATAGCGGAAGTTAAAACGTTCAGCAAGAGTACGTGTTAACTCTAAGTGTTGTGCTTGATCGTCTCCAACTGGGACAACATCTGCATTATAAAGTAAAATATCAGATACCATTAGTGTCGGATAAGTAAATAATCCGACAGGAATTCCTTCTTTTTGAGATTGTTTACGTGATTTATCTTTAAATTGAGTCATACGTTCTAATTCGCCCATATATGATAGCGTTTGGAAAATCCATGTAGCTTGTGAGTGTGTCGGTACTTCAGACTGTATGAAAAGTGTTGCTTTTTTAGGATCTAATCCCGCTGCAAGATAAATTGCTGCGAGTAACTTCGTGTTTTTACGTAATTCAAGACGATCCTGAGGAACAGTAATCGCGTGTTGGTCCACAATACAAAAGTAAGATTCATATTCTTCTTGCATTTCTACGAACTGAGTAATCGCACCGATATAGTTACCAATTGTTGGTACACCACTCGGTTGAATACCAGAAAAAAGAGTTTTCATAATTTGCCTCCGAAAAAATAGTGTTATATTTATTTTAATATGGTTTCAATATTCTATCAAATCTACATTAACTATCATAACTTCAAAATTTTTTCAAATTTTTTAATATATTTTCATGTTATTTTAATCTTCGAGGTTTATAATATAACTATAAAGGAAATAAGATGTTTACTATGTTATAAAAATATCTATTTTTTGTAGTTTATAGAATAAATATTGGAGTGTGAAAATTATGGTAACATTATTTACATCACCGAGCTGCACGTCTTGTCGTAAAGCAAAAGCATGGTTAGAGGAAAACAACATTCCATATACTGAAAGAAATATTTTTTCAGAAGCATTAACGCTTGATGAAGTTAAAGAAATTTTAAGAATGACTGAAGATGGTACAGATGAAATCATTTCTACCCGTTCTAAAGCATTCCAAAAATTAAATGTTGATATTGACAGTTTACCAATGAATGAACTTTATGAGTTAATTATGGAAAACCCTGGCATGTTAAGAAGACCGATTATTATTGACCATAAGAGATTACAAGTTGGCTATAACGAAGACGAAATTAGACGTTTCTTACCAAGAAAAGTTCGTACGTTACACCTAAACGAAGCAAAACGTCTTGCTGAGTAAATGAATTTAAATTGCCTGTAACTGCAAAGTTACAGGCTTTTTGTTATTGTAGTTTATTCATTGGCATTTCTCTTTAAAAACTCGTATAATGAACGTTACCATTAAATGTGAGGGAGTGAGTGCATGAGATTTGAAAGGATAGATGATGAGACCTTAAAGTTCTACATTTCATATGATGATATTGAAAACCGCGGGTTTACTCGTGAAGAGTTATGGATGGATCGTAAACGTGGTGAGGAGTTTTTCTGGAAACTCATGAGCGAAGTAAACGATGAACATACAAAAGAATTTATGAAAGATGGCCCGTTATGGATTCAAGTTCATGCATTTGACAAAGGACTCGAGGTAGTCGTGTCTAAGTCCCAAGCTGATAATCGATATGGTTTAAATCGTCCGGAAAATATGAAAGATACTGAACTCGAAGAATTAATTGAAGAGACATTTAAAGATGATGACTTAGATTTAAATGATAAGGACGAAGAAGAACAGCTCCTTGAAGACCTATACGGTGAAGAAGATAGTAAGGAATTAGATAGAATTAAAGAAATGATACAAGAAGAAAATAAACGTGATTATACAAAACCATTTATCGCTAAGTTTGACGATATTGATTCATTAATCGAATATAGTTACGGTAAAGAGGAAGATGAATCTCTTTATGATGATCTTCTACTTTCTTATAATGATAGTTTTTATTATTTAGTGTTCTTTACAAGACAAGGTAAATCTCAATCTGAAAGAATTAAATTAAATCTTTTAGAATACGGTGAAAGAACAGATAAGACTGAAGCGGTCTTAATGGAGTATGGTAATACGATTATGGCTTATAATGTAAGACGACAATTAAGACGAAATTTTGAAGCGTCTAAATAAAAAAGATAATTCCCCTTTTTCTAGCATATATAGAAAAAGGGGTTTTTTATGTTAATCGCGATTGATAGAAATGGAAATGAAGTCGATGCTAAAGATGCAAAACGTAATGAGAAATATTTCTGTCCAGTTTGTAATAGTGAAGTTCAGCTAAAACGTGGAGATATAAAGAAAGAACATTTTTCACATGTGAGTATTCATATGTGTGAAAGACATTTATACCGTAAGGAATCTGAAATGCATTTAATGCTAAAACACGAATTATATTTTAAGTTTGGAGAAGCATTTAATGTAAAAATGGAATGTTACTTAGAAAATATTCAGCAGATTCCAGATTTACTTGTGGAGGATAATCATGCAGTTGAAATTCAGTTATCAAAAGTTTCACCATCTATTATTTTAAATCGTACAAGAGGATATGAAAAAGAAGGTATTGACGTCACGTGGCTATTAAAAGAAGAAGATTTAAATATTAAAGCACATACTATTCAATTAACGCAGTTTCATTATGCGGTTATGAAGGATTTTATTATATATACAGTAAATAATGATTTAGAAATATCACGGTATATTTTAACTGATAATTTAAGAAATAATCAGTGGCTATTTAAAATTGAGAGAATTCATTATACTGATATTTTTAATCATTACTGTCCATTGTTTTTTGCAAAACTTCGGAGTAGAAACGATATTTTAAAAGAGATTAAAAGTGAACGTGAAAAACGAAGTTACTTAAATAAAACAATCGGATATCTTTATCAATTATCGCTAAGTGAAGATAACTTACCAAAAATTTTATATTATAGTACTCCGTCAGAACGGTTTATTAATAATAATTCATTAGAATGGAAGTTATATTTATATCACGCAGTGAAAACAAATAGTTATAATTATGATGAATTTTTAAAACTTTTAAGTTTTAGAAAAATGAATCACATGACAAATCATTATGTCGCTAAAGGGTTACTTAAAGATTTTAAACAATTATTTCGATTTACGAACTAAAATAGTTGCAAGATAATCTAAATATTGAGAAAATTAAAGAGATTACAAAACTCGGAGGTTACAAAATGACAGAACTTTTAAAACGTGAAGATCAACGTGTCGAAGACACTTGGGATTTATCTTCAATATTTGAATCAGATGAAGCGTGGGAAGAGGCGTTTAAAACGCTCGAAAAAGAGATTGATAAAGCAAATGACTATAAAGAAAAAGGAATCAATAGCGCTGAAGACTTACTAGAAGTACTCGAAGCTGAAAGAGAACTTGGTGTTGAGTTCGGTAAGTTATACGTATACTCACATTTAAAACATGACCAAGATACTTCAAACGGTAAATATCAAAGCATGAATAACCGTGCAAGTCAGTTAGCGACAAAACTTTCAGCAGCATGGAGTTTCTTAATGCCGATGCTTATGCACATCGACGAAGAAACGCTAAACACATATGTTGAAGATGAAAAATTAAAAGAATTTAAATTTGATCTTGAAAAAATCAATAAAAAACGAAAACACGTACTAAGCGATAAAGAAGAAAAACTCATCGCGCAAGCAGGACTTGTATTAGACAACCCGTCTTCAACGTACATGATTTTTAACAACGCTGATTTAGAGTTTGAAAATGCAGTCGATAAAGATGGTAATGAGCGTGCAGTGACTCAAGGTACATATATCGATTTATTAAAATCAAATGACCGTGTACTTAGAAAGTCAGCATACGAAAGTCTATATAATAAGTACGGTGAATTTGAAAATACACTCGCTCAAACATTATCTGGTGAAGTGGATAGTCATATCTTTACAGCACTTGCTAGAGGATATGAGTCAAGTCGTGATCAGGCATTATCAAATAACCATATCCCTGAAAAAGTGTACGACCAGTTAGTCGATGTTGTAAATGACAACTTACATTTACTTCATAGATACACTGAACTAAGAAAAGAAATTTTAGGTTTAGATAAGTTAACGATGTATGATGTTTATACACCGCTTGTTGACGAAGACTTTAAAGTGACATATGAAGAAGCAAAAGCACACGTGATTGATGCACTCGAACCACTTGGTGAAGAATATCAAGATATTTTAAAAGAAGGATTTGAAAATCGCTGGGTAGACGTTTATGAAAACAAAGGAAAACGTTCAGGTGCTTATTCATCAGGAACATATGGCACAAATCCATATATCTTAATGAACTGGCAAGATAACGTGGATAATATGTTCACGTTAGCCCATGAATTTGGTCACTCAGTACACAGCTACTACAGCCGTAAAAATCAAACTGCAAACCAATCTGGTTATTCAATTTTCGTAGCAGAAGTTGCATCGACATTTAACGAAGCACTACTCGCACATTACTTATATAATAAGTTAGACGATGATAAGAAAAAATTATACTTACTAAACGAACAACTCGAAGGATTTAGAGGTACAGTATTCCGTCAAACAATGTTTGCAGAATTTGAACATAAAATTCACACGTTAAAAGAAAATGGTGAACCGTTAACTGCTGATAAATTAAATGAAGTATACGGTGAACTAAACAAAAAATATTTCGGTGATGCAGTAGAGTACGATGAGTTAATCGAAAAAGAGTGGGCGAGAATTCCGCACTTCTATATGAACTATTACGTTTATCAGTATGCGACAGGTTATTCTGCAGCAGCAACATTATCTGAAATTGTACTTAACGGTACCGAGGAAGATAGAGATCGTTATATTAACGAATTCCTGAAAAAAGGTTCATCAAACTACCCAATTGAAATTCTAAAAAATGCAGGCGTTGATATGACAACTCGTGAACCAATTGAAAAAGCAATGAGATTCTTTGAGGAAAAATTAGATCAATTTGAATCGCTATTAAAGAAATAATAATATAAAATCTTTGTGAAAAAGTTATCTTAACTCTTGTGTAACTATTGTTGCTATGATATATTTAATGTATAGAAAATCACTGAACATACCCCTTTGTA
Source organism: Candidatus Nosocomiicoccus stercorigallinarum (assembly GCA_019119225.1). Taxonomy (GTDB): domain Bacteria; phylum Bacillota; class Bacilli; order Staphylococcales; family Salinicoccaceae; genus Nosocomiicoccus; species Nosocomiicoccus stercorigallinarum. Next base: position 4,660 of record DWXM01000011.1, on the reverse strand, counting down.
ACAGTGAAAATTTCTCTCATCCCCTTTTTATTGGCGAGCATTATAGAAGATGCTCGCCATTTTTTTATATAAAAAAAGCAACCATTATACATGGTTGCCAATGGCTTCAAAGTATACAGTGTTTCCGTGAGTGACGGACTGAATATACTGAGTGAGCTGTAATTTATTTAATTCGTTATTTAAGACTTTTTCATTCCAGTCGTAAATCATTTTTAATTCTTCGATGCTGACGAGTTCGTTATTTTTAATATAGTCGTATATATTAGGTAAAGCTTTCTTTTGAATATCGATTTCTAAAAGTTCATGAATAATATAAGAATAAATAAAGTAATCATTCACACCTTCTATTTTAAGACCTTCTTCCTCAATGTCGCCACTAAAGAAGACAAGTGTCGGCAAATCTTCAATGTCCATTTCACGATATAAGGCGAGGTCTCTTTTAAGTAGAGTGTGAAGACTTTCAGACTGCATTTCATCTACAAATGCATCGATATCTAAACGCGCAAGCTCCGCACTATCAATAATGTTCTCTTTTGTACAAACAGAATGTGTTGGTGTAATTCTATTGTGTAAAAATCTCATGAATTTACGTGCACGGTTTCTGCCCTGAATTTCTGCAGCTTTATATGCGAGTGCGATATTGTCAACGTTAGAAGTAGACTGTGCTTGGCACTTCGTTAAAACTTTTAAAGAAGGTGCAAGTATTTTATTGATTCGAATATAGTCTCCATATTCTAGTAAAAGTTTATTGATGATTGCTTCCATTTTTAATACATCTTTCGAAAATGGATCAAAGAAATAATAAATTTCTATTTTATAATCTACAGGTTCAAGAAAAAGCGAAATTACATTCGATTCTTTCACAGCAGGTCACCTCTAAATAAAAGTAAATCAACGACTATTTACCATCGCATTTGCGGTAATCTCATACCGTTTATATATATGTTCTTTAATATCGTTTGGAAGTTTAACATCATCCATTGCTTTAGACATATTGTCTAACCAGGCATCACGTGCTTCTTCAGTCACTTTAAATGGCATATGCCTCATCTTTAACATAGGGTGTCCAAAGCGTTCATTATATAGGTTTGGACCACCTAAAAATTGTATTTGAAATAATTTTTGCTTATGCCTTGTTTCTGTTAAATCTTCAGGAAATAAAAAACGCATACGCGAATCTTTATCGACATAATCATAAAAACGATCCACAAGTTCTTCGATTTTTTCTTCGCCAAGTTGCTTATAAACCGTAACCATTTTATTCTCCTCTTTCAGATTCTAAAGCACGATAAAAACGTTCGCTTTTAACGATTGTTTCACTTCTATTAATATTATAAGTATTTAAAAACTCTTTAAAAATTTCTTCTCCAGTTGAAGCATCATCTACTTCAAACTCGATTTCATAATCTTCTTGATTTAAGTATGTACTATAGTCTAAAACAAGCGTGCCACCATTATAATCTATTTCTTTACGAAATGTTGTTAATTTGCCTAGTACTTTTAATGTACGGTTAATTAAGTTCGAACGGATGATTAAAAACATCGGACGACTAAGCATGTCTTTACTTACGACGTCATTAATAGAAAGCGGCGCTTCTAACGGTCTATGAAATTCTTCAACCGTATGTGCTTCTGTTGGCACTTTTAACGTTAATGTATGTGTATTATTTTTTGCTCTTACTCGCAACATTAAATGGTGATTTCTTAAATCGAATTTATCTGTATCGACATAATAATTTATTTGTTCGACACCCTCAATATCTTTAAATAACTCGTCGTGTATCGTATCGAATTCTTTTTTTGTTAATAAGTTTTTAAATTCAATTTCTGTTTCTTGCATAATAACCTCCTTTTATTATTATTGCGATTTAATATAATGAAGTAAAGCATTACACATTTGGTGTCTGAAACAGTTATAAATGTGATAGAATAAGTACCGGTAGAGGTGAATTTTTATGGATATTTATGTAAATGAAATTAAATTCGAAAATGATGAATTAAAATGCTATGTCGAAGAAGATTTTTCTGACAAAACTCTCGTCAGTATGGAGCAAATGATCGTAGATTCAGATAACTTCACGATTATTTACATATTAGATGATGGTGAGGAATTTATTAGAACTCACTTCGTGTCAGAAACTTGGGAGATGTTAGAAAGATATAGAGATTCTAAAATTGTGTTAAATGACCAAGTTGAATTAGAAGATTTTTATATACACCTAGAAGAGTTATTAGAAAATATTGAGGGCAACAACAATTACGGAAAAGAATTCGAAGGTAAAATTGTAGAGACATTCACAATTTAAAAGGAGGGGTCGTCTATGGATGAGTGGAGCGTATTTTTATCTCCTTATAGACAGGCCATCGATGAACTTAAAATTAAGTTAAAGGGAATTCGAGAAGAGTATAAACTTACGAATCGACCGTCCCCTGTAGAGTTTGTTACAGCACGAGTCAAGCCAGTTCAAAGTATTATTGAAAAAGCGAGTAAAAATAATATTTCTTACGACGATTTACGTAAAGGAATGTATGACATTGCTGGTGTTAGAATTATGTGTCAGTTCGTCGATGATATTATGATTATTCGTGATTTAATCGATAAACGTGAAGATATGAAGATTATTGAAGAGCGTGACTACATTAAGCATACTAAAGAGAGTGGATATCGTTCGTATCATATAATTATTGAGTATCCAGTATCAACAGTAGACGGCACAGTCGTTATATTGGCAGAAATTCAAATACGTACACTCGCAATGAATTTTTGGGCGACGATTGAGCACTCTTTAAACTATAAATATAGTGGAGAGTATCCCGTTGAAATTAAGCAGCGACTACAAAATGCCGCAGATGCTGCGTATTTATTAGACCAAGAAATGTCACTCATACGTGAAGAAATTCAAGAAGCGCAGAAGTTCTTTTCTTCAAAACGTAACGTCTAACTAGGAGGCGATCGCTTTGCGATTTACAATTATCTCAAAAAACGATGAAAAATCTAAAAAAACGAGAAGTTATATTACAAATGAGTTAGAAAAACGCGGCATGAAAGAAGATAAAATTAAACCTGAAATTATTATTTCAATTGGTGGCGACGGTACGTTACTCGGTGCGTTTCATATGTACCAACATTTACTCGGTGAAACAATGTTTGTTGGTGTACATACTGGTAATCTTGGGTTCTATGCAGATTTTCACCCAGAAGAATCTGACTTACTGATCGATTTGATCGATCGCCGAGAGTTTGTTAAAACAGAATTTCCACTTGTACATGTTAAAGTGCATACCGATGACGGTGAAGAAAACCATCTCGCGTTAAACGAAACAACTTTAAAAATGGTTCAAGGTTCGACACTCGCGATTGATGTCGGTATTGGTGGCAAGCCTTTTGAAAAGTTTAGAGGCGACGGGATTTGTATATCGACACCATCTGGCTCAACGGCTTATAATAAGTCGTTAGGCGGTGCGTTAATTCACCCGTCATTTCAGTCGATTCAATTAACAGAAATCGCATCAATTAATAATAGAGTATTTAGGACGATTGGCTCGTCGATTATTTTACCAAGCCACCACACGTTAAATGTGTATCCAAATAAAAATGATACCCATTTACTTACAATTGATCATTTACATTTTCAGTTAAATGGTATTTCATCGATTGAATATAAGGTGGCAGAAGAAACAATTAAATTTGCGAGATTTAGACATTTCCCATTTTGGCATAGAGTCAGGGAGTCGTTTATCTCAAGTTAGAGGTGAAAAAGTTGTCAGTAGATACAGATACAACAAATACAGATCATGTAGAAGACATCGAGAAAAAAGAAGCATATGATGAGCTAATTGTTCTTTTAGAAAATGAAGATTATGAACCATTTAGAGAAAACTTTTTAAAACTACATGAATACGAACAAGGTGAGTTCTACTCATTATTAGATAACGAAGATAGAGACAAGCTTTACCGCTTATTAAGTCCAAAAGAGATTTCAGACTTTTTCGATACGCTATCGTTATCTGATGAAGAAATGGAAGAGATACTTACAAGTATGGACGCGAGATACGCTGCGCAAGTTCTTGGAGCGATGCAGTACGATAACGCAGCCGACATCATGAATTTCTTACCAAAAGAAGTGATGATGAGTTTCTTAGCATTAATGGAAAGAGACGACCGTGAAGAAATTCGCATACTTATGAACTACGAGGATGATACCGCTGGTGGTATCATGACGACAGAATTCGTTTCAATCGATAGTGAAATGACTGTCCACCAAGCGATGGAACACTTAAGAAGAGTGGCACCAAATAGTGAAACAATTTACTACATCTTCGTGACAGATATTAATAATAAGTTAGTCGGTATTATTTCGTTACGTGATTTAATCATTGCCGATGAAGATGAATATATCGGCGATATTATGAAAGAGCGTGTAATTTCAGTTAACGTATCGGATGACCAAGAAGAAGTTGCTTATGTGATGAGAGACTATGACTTCCTTGCAGTTCCGGTACTTGACTACCAAGAGCATCTCGTTGGTATTATCACAGCAGACGATATCATGGACGTTATCCAAGAAGAAGCGGAAGAAGACTACTATAGATTAGCTGGTATGAGTGATGAAGGATCACCACTTGATGATTCATCATTCACAGCAGCGAAGAAGCGTTT
>DWXM01000063.1 GCA_019119225.1 Candidatus Nosocomiicoccus stercorigallinarum | reverse complement strand
GTAGATGCAGAACAAAATGAGGAATTTCCAAAATACTTTACAGATGTCGCGATTACAGTGACTGCTGAAGGCAGTATCGACGGTAAACATATTAAACGTGCAGTCGAGTTAAGTCATGAAAAATACTGCTCGGCAATTAACTCACTAAAAGCAAACAGCCGCGTTAAAGTGATTTATAACGGGGAAGAATTATAAACTGAAGGCAACTTCAGTTTATTTTTACATATGGAACTTTTTATAAAGGAACTGTCTGTTCACTATACTAATTTTGATTTAGACGTTCATAATTTATCTTTTCAAAAAGGAATGAACATGATAATCGGCGGAAATGGGAGTGGAAAAAGTACGTTATTAAACGGCATCATTGGCTATGAGTTTAAGCGTAGAAGTGTACGCTTTAACGATGAACAACTCGTATTAAATAGAGATGTTACGTATTTACCGCAAAATTTAAACCGACCAGATATGACAATTAAAGATTTCACTGAGTTAACGAGTAGTAAAAATAGCGATGACTTATTAAAGCAGTTTGATTTATATCATCTTAAAAACTTATCTTGTTTAAATGTGTCTGGTGGTGAATTTAAACGTGCAGCATTTGTTCAAGCTGTACTTGAAGATAAACCAATATTAATACTCGATGAAATTGAACAAGGATTAGATATTAAATATAGAAAAGAGATATTTCATTATATCAAAGAACTATCTAAAGAAAGAGTAGTCATTTTAAACGTACACGACTTATCACTAGTTCTAAGTTTTGCGGATAAGATTTTTGGGATGAAAAAAGGCAAAGTCAATGTGACGACTTTGCCAAATGATATCACTGCAGATAATCTATCAGATATTTTTAACGTACCACTTGAAATAACAACGTACAACGGCAAGCGACTTATTGTTCTGTAACTAAAATCGCACCGAGGGCACCACTATATTCACCATTTTCAATAATATGTGGTTGAATACCTTTAAGTGATCCGTAACTATGAATGACTGACTGCATGACGTCGTTATCTTTTAACGTTGAACCGATTAATACGAGGTCATTCGTTTTAAATCCTTGAGCGAGTGTAACACCGAATGAGATTGCACTTTCAGCCACCATCCCAATGACCGATGCGAGTTTGTCAGCATCTGAAGCAGTCTTATGATGATGCGGTTCGACACGTGCAAAATTACTCGCGGTTAAATCAGGAGTTAACGGTTTAGGGACCGGACCGTCTTTAAAAATGTGTTTTACTTTTAAATCTAGCGTATCGCGGTTTCCTTTTCTCGCGGTTTCAACGATTTTCTCAAATGTTTCATAACCTGTGAGTAGTTGTGATAACCCCATCAATGTACCGCCTCCGATTCCTGTCCCTCCAACGCGGCGCTGTGTGTTGTTTTCAACGACGTGAAAACTCGTTCCTGTCCCGATGTTTAAGTAAACAAATCGGTCTAAATCGATATTTTGTTTTTTCATTAAATAAGTAAGGCCAGTATATGCCGCATCAAATTCAATTTGTAAATGCGTGTCGTGTTTTACATTTTCTGAAATGTAAACACTACCGCCACCAGTTAAATATAATGTAACGTCATCCAGTTCATTTAACTCTTCGATTAACGTATCTATTTCTTTTGTTGGACGGCTCTCGTAATGAAAGCTTCCATCGTCATTTTGTGTTACAACTTTTGTTAGTGTTCCACCTGCGTCAATACCGATTCTCATAATTATCCTCCAACATACATAAATTTAGCACCCATTATACTACATGATGGGTGCTAAAAAATATAGTAAATTTCATTCAATTAATATTGCTTATGTTCTTCTTTTGCGTTATCACTGTGGCGACGTCTAGCGAGTGCTTTATTTGGTTCTCTACGCATACTTCTCAGTACACTGAAAATCATTAATATAAGCACAATCGCAAACGGCAGTCCGGCAAGTAAACTTGCTGCTTGTAGACTCGTAAGTCCACCTGCAATAATTAACGCAATTGTAAGTACTCCAAGTAACACACCCCATAACACTTTCATGCGTAGTGGAGGGTTCTCGGTATCACCTAAACTCATACCTGAAACGATAAATGTCGCAGAGTCAGCAGATGTTACTAAGAATAAGAAGATGAGTAAAATAGCTACAATCGAAGTGAGTGTAGTAAATGGCATTGTATTTAATAACTCAAATAATGCGCGTGTTTCATCTTCTTGAACGATTGAAGCGATATCTGTGTTTTTAAATAAGTCTGAGTAAATTGCTGTACCACCAAGTGCACCTACCCATAAGAATGATAGAATCGGCGGTACGATTAAAATTCCCGCGACGTATTCACGAATTGTACGACCACGTGATACTCGAGCGACAAATGATCCGATAAATGGACTCCAAGCGATTACCCATGCCCAGTAGAATACTGTCCATTCTCTTGTCCAATCTCTATTATTATAAGGTTCTGCACGTAATGAGTATGAAACATAGTTTGAAATATAGTCTCCAATACCTAATACGATTGACTCCATAATAAAGCTAAACGGACCGAAGAAAATCATAAATACTGTGAGGAATAAAGCAAGTACCATGTTTAATGTACTAAAGAATTTCATTCCTTTTTCTAATCCCGTTACAGTCGATAAAATAAATATAGTTATCATAACGACGGTCAGGATAATTTGAGTCACCGGACCCTGTGGTAAACCGAATGCATGGTTTAATCCACCGTCCATTTGTAAAATACCAAGACCAACGGATGTTGCCATTCCTGTAATTGTTGCGATGATTGCTAAAATATCGATAGCGTTTCTACTCTTTTGGTTGTAATTAAAACCAAATAATGGCTCGAGTGACGTTGAAACTAGTCCGTCACGATTTTTTCGGTACTGGAAATACCCAATCGCAAGTCCAGCGACCCCGAAAATTGACCACTGTGAAATTCCCCAGTGGAAATATGTGTAACCCATTGCGATTCTCGCCGCTTCAGCATCTTGAACTGGTCCACCTAAAAATGGTGCTTCAACGAAGTGTTGCATTGGTTCAGCGACCCCGAAGAATACGAGACCTACACCAAGCCCGCTTGAGAATAGCATTCCGATCCATGGCCAAAATGCGAATTCTGGTTCTGAATCATCGTCACCGAGTTTAATACGACCGTACGGTGATAGTGCTAAGAAAATAAGTAATACACCAAATCCAAATACTAGTAGTAAAAAGAACCACGTAAAATTCTGAGAAATAACCGCATAAACAGCTTCAGAAGCTGCTTGGAATTGTTTTGGTATTATCATTGCAATAAGTGACGCACCGACAATTATAATTGCCGAAGTCCAAAACACTATTCCGAGGTTAAGTTTAGGAACTTTTTTCTGTTTATTTTCAGTTGCGTTTTTATTTGTCACGCAGTGTTTCCTCCTCATTTATATAACTTGTTTAATAGCTTACCCTAAAATGAGTGAAATAAACACACTTAATTTTATGCAAAATACTTATAAAAAATTCATATACTACACTATTAAAAATGCTTGCATTATAATAGTATTGAATGTAAGATATTTTTTATTGTGTAATGGAACGTATGAAAGGATGTCAAATTATGAAACTAGATGAATTCACTAAAGAAATGATCGATGAACAAGCATTTATTGACATGGCATATATTTACTTAGAAGAATTAGGAAAAGAAACAGACTTATATTCGATTATCGATAAGTTCCAAGAAATTGGTGGCTACACAGAAAAAGAAATGGAAAACCGTATTTTACAGTTCTATACAGACTTAAATACAGATGGTCGCTTCGTTTCAACTGAAGATGGTGTTTGGGGCTTAAGAAAATGGTTTACAGTAGATGATATTAACGACAAAATCGCACCAACTGTTCATAAATTTGAAGTTGTCGATGATGACTTAGAGGAATTTGAAGAAGAAGAGGAAGACGAAGAAGTTCTTGAAGAAGACCTTGAAGATGATGAAGATATCGACGAAGTGATTGATGATGAGGATATCGACACAGAAGATTTAAACATCGATGAAGGCGATACGATTGAAGATGATTATGGCGACGGAGAAGAGTATTAAATTTATTGACAAATCATGAAATCGTGCTATTATTTTAATTGGGCTCCCTAAATTAGGGAAAAGTGAACGAGCTCCTTTCCAACTGCATTTGGGAGGGAGATTTTTTTATTTATAGGAGGAATCTTACTTGACTAAGTATATATTTGTAACAGGTGGCGTTGTATCTTCTCTTGGTAAAGGTATTACAGCTGCATCACTCGGTAGAATTTTAAAAGCGCGCGGATTTAAAGTAACAGTTCAAAAATTCGATCCTTATTTAAACGTGGATCCAGGTGAAATGAGCCCGTTTCAACATGGAGAAGTTTTTGTGACTGAAGATGGTGCAGAAACTGATTTAGATTTAGGGCACTACGAACGATTTATCGATATTACAGTAAACAAATACTCAAACGCTACAGCAGGTAAGATTTATTCAGAAGTGTTACGTAAAGAGCGTAACGGAGATTATTTAGGTGGTACTGTTCAAGTCATTCCGCACATTACAAATGAAATTAAATCTAGAATGTTACGTAACGGTGAAGCAACAGATGCTGAAATTGTTATCACTGAAATTGGTGGGACAACTGGTGACATCGAAGGTCTTCCATTCATTGAAGCAATTCGCCAGTTAAGAACACAGCTCGGTAGAGAAAACGTCATGTACATACACTGCACATTGTTACCATACATTAGAGCAGCAGGCGAAATGAAAACTAAACCAACACAACATAGTGTTAAAGAACTTCGTGGTTTAGGTATTCAACCAGACATGATTGTCGTACGTACTGAATATGAAATGACAGAAGATTTACGCGGAAAAATCGCATTATTCTCTGACGTAAGTGAAGAAAATGTCATTGAAGCAAAAGATGAAGAAACAATTTACAACATCGTTTTAAGCTTACAACGTCAACATATGGATGACATCGTACTTAAAACATTAGGACTAGAAAGTAGACGTGAAGCTAACTTAGAAGACTGGGTACAAGTATTAGAAAACATTCGCAACTTAAATCAAAAAGTGAGAATTGGTATCGTCGGTAAATACGTCGAACTTCAAGATGCATATCTTTCAATTGTTGAATCATTAAATCATGCAGGGTTTGAAGAGTTAACAGAAATTGAGATTGACTGGATCTATGCAAAAGACGTGACTGACAAAAATGTAGATGAAATACTCGGTGGATTAGATGGTATCGTCGTTCCTGGAGGATTTGGTGACCAAGGTATTGATGGTAAGCTTGAAACATTACGTTATGCACGTGAAACAGGTAAGCCAGTACTTGGAATTAGTTTAGGTATGCAGTTAATGGCAATTGAAGCAGCAAGAAACATCTTAGGACTGAAAGATGCCAACTCAACAGAAATCGATCCAACAACACATTACCCAATCATCAACTTAATGAGTGAAGATGCGGAACTATTAGACCGCGCACATTCACTAAGAATTGGAAGTTACGATTCTGTCATAGTCGAAGATACACTCGCTTCAAAGTTATACGGTGTTAAAGAAATTAGTGAACGTCACCGCCATCGTTTCGAATTTAATAACGAATACGAAACACAAATGGAAGAAGCAGGGCTTACATTTAGTGGTATGAGTGAAGATAGTAAATATAAAGAAATTATTGAAATTACAGATCATCCATTTTATATTGGTGCGGTATTCCACCCGGAATTTAAATCTAGACCAACTAGACCACATCCATTATTTAAAGGATTGGTTGAAGCGGCATTAAAAGAAAATAATGAAAAATAATAAACGGCGTGCGCTGCACGCCGTTTTAATATTTTAATCTGTGTAAATATTTTTTATTGAAGTTTAAATAATCATCTAAAGACGAATAAGACTTCAATAACCGATATGTGATCATCGCACATGCTTTAGCATCCGCAAGTGCATTATGGTGATTATTAAATGTGATGTTATAGTAACGCATTAAGTTGTCTAGACTATAACTATCGTTTTTAATCGTTTGTCTTGCAAGTAAGACACTATCAAAATACGTCATTTCTGGAATGTCTAATTCATACTTTAGTAATGAGTGGTATAAAACATTCATATCAAAACGAGCGTTATGTGCAACGACTGGATAATCTCCAATAAAGTCCATCATATAAGGAAAGACTTCAGAAAATATTGGAGACTGTTTCGTATCATCATGCGTAATGCCGTGTACTCTAATATTACCTTCACTAAAATACGTTTCAGGATTGATAAGTGTGTAAAATTCTTCAGTCATATGTTGACCATCTATTTTAACCATGCCAATACTACATGCCGACGCCCGACTTTTATTTGCAGTTTCAAAGTCTAAAGCGACGAACTTATTCATATTTAGGATTCGTCATTTCTTCAATTAATATATATAAGTGGTAGTAAATGAATAATAGCGCAGTACCGTAAGGGTTTAACGCGCGCTCAAAGTCAGGCATCGGTATAAGTTTACGTTTAGACGAAAGGTCGATAAAGTGATGTTTTTCTTGTAACTCTTCTTTGTTGTCCTTTGTCGTATTTGAAATTAAAACGTAGTCGATAAATTTTTCATCTAGTTGATCGACAAATGATTTCACTTCGTCTGTATATTCTTTTGTAATGATTAAAAGACGGTCGGGAGTTGTGATTTCATCTATTGAATTTAACGGTCGAATTGACGAAAGACTTTCTTCGTTATTTAAAAAATAATCTTTAAAGTATGATGCTTCGTTAAAAGTTTTAAGTAAAATATTACCTTCAGACATCACTGCTTGAGCAAGTAGTCGCGCAGCTATTTCTATTTCCTCTTCTTGATTTTCTATATTATTAAATACGTTTGTCATTTGAGTGTGTAGTATTTTATCCATAATAACTCCTTTAATTAAATCGTTTGTTATATCGTAACATGTTGTATTCGTTGAAGAGTAAGAAATACTTATCTATAATGACAATATATATGTGAAAAGGAGAACACAAAAGTAATGAAATATTTTATCGATACAGCAAATATGAATGAAATAAATGAAATATATGAATGGGGTGTACTAAGTGGCGTGACGACAAACCCGTCACTTGTTGCAAAAGAGAAAAACATCTCGTTTCACGAACGTTTAGTTGAAATCTGTGAACTCGTTGATGGCCCTGTGAGTGGAGAGGTCATCTCACTTGAAGCAGACGGTATGATTGAAGAAGGAAGAGAACTTGCAAAGCTACATGAACATATTGTAGTTAAAATACCGATGTGTGCGGAAGGTATGAAAGCAGTAAAAGTGCTATCTGAAGAAGGGATTAAAACGAACGTGACGTTAATTTTCAACTCAGTACAAGCACTGACTGCAGCACGTGCAGGTGCAACGTATGTGTCACCGTTTATTGGTCGTTTAGATGATATCGGTTTAGATGGTTTAGAATTAATACGTGATATTCACGATATTTTCGTGATTCATAATATTGATACTGAAATAATCGCAGCGAGCATTCGTAACGAAGGGCATGTACATGGTGCAGCGTTAAGTGGTGCAGATATTGCGACAATTCCATATAAGGTGCTTAAAAAGTTAACAGATCATCCGTTAACTGATAAGGGAATTGAACAATTCTTACAAGATTGGAACCAAAAAGACTTATAGAGTACAGGAGTGGAGATTATGAAAGAAGTCATTCAAATAAATGGTGGAAATACACTCTCTGGTGAAGTCTATGTGAGTGGTGCAAAAAATAGTGCAGTCGCATTAATCCCTGCAACACTTATGGCGAGTAATGGGGAAGTCACATTAAAAGGTTTACCGAATATTTCTGACGTTGAGACGTTAGTGAGTCTTCTTGAAGATTTAGAAATTAAAACGTCTCTTTCTAATAACACATTAACAGTGAATGCAGAAAATGCAGAAAATATCCCGTTACCAAACGAAAAAGTAGAGTCATTACGCGCGTCTTATTATATGATGGGTGCGATGCTTGGTCGATTTAAAAAAGTTGTGATCGGTCAACCGGGTGGATGTCATTTAGGGCCTAGACCAATCGATCAGCACATTAAAGGATTTGAAGCATTAGGTGCGGAAGTGACAAATGAACATGGTGCCTTACACCTCGTTGCTGAGGAACTTGTCGGTGCTAAGATTTTCTTTGACGTTGTGAGTGTTGGTGCAACGATTAACGTTATGCTTGCAGCGTCGATGGCTAAGGGACGTACGGTATTAGAAAACGTTGCAAGAGAGCCAGAAATTATTGACGTCGCAACACTTTTAAATAAGATGGGTGCTAACATTAAAGGTGCAGGTACTGAGACGATTCGTATTGAAGGTGTTGAAAGTTTAAATGGGGCCTCACATACGATTATCCCTGACAGAATTGAAGCAGGGTCTTATATTTCACTTGCAGCTGCGATAGGTGACGAAGTAAAAGTTAAAAACGTTATTCCAGAGCATTTAGAAGCACTATTTTCTAAATTAGAAGAATCAGGTGTTGAGCTGGAAATCGATGACGATGATGTTATTGTCAGACGTCCAGAAAAACTCAAGCCCGTTCAAGTTAAAACCCAAGTGTATCCAGGGTTTGCAACGGATTTACAACAACCCATTACACCACTGTTATTTTTAGCGGATGATACGAGTAAGATTACTGAAACAGTCTATCCTGCGAGATTTAGACATATCGACGAGTTGCGCCGAATGAATGCGAACGTTGAAAATAAAGGTGGATCTGTATTTATTCATCCGTCAAAACTAAGTGGCACAGATGTTTACGCATCAGACTTACGTGCAGGTTTTTGTTTAGTCATTGCTGGTTTAATGGCAGAAGGGACAACAACAATATACAACATCCACCATATTATGCGTGGTTATTCAAATATTATTAAAAAGTTAGAACAGCTCGGTGCGGATATTAAACTTGTGGAAAGAGAGTAATTTTACTCTCTTTTTTATTTTTATCGATTACTTTTGTTGTGATATAATACTATATGATTAAACTCGAGGGGGAAACAATAGATGGAACGTAGTCTATCAATGGAATTAGTAAGAGTAACAGAAGCCGCTGCACTAGAAAGTGCAAAGTGGGTTGGGAAAGGACTTAAAAATGAAGCGGATGACGCAGCGACAACAGCAATGCGTCACGTATTCGACACAATCCCAATGAACGGAACTGTTGTAATTGGTGAAGGAGAAATGGACGAAGCACCAATGTTATATATTGGTGAAGAACTCGGAACTAAAGAAGGTCCAGATATCGATATCGCTGTGGACCCTCTCGAAGGTACAACAATTGTTGCTGATGGTGGTTGGAACGCATTAACAGTTATTGCAATTGCAGATAGAGGTAATTTACTACATGCACCAGACATGTATATGGATAAAATCGCAGTTGGTCCTGAAGCAAAAGGCCTCGTTGATTTAGACGCTTCAGTGACAGAAAACGTAAAAGCAGTTGCGAAAGCGAAAAACAAATCAGTTGAAGAAGTGACAGTTACATTACTTAAAAGAGATCGTAACCAACACATCATCGACGAAGTACGTGAACTCGGCGCACGTATTAAATTTGTAGATAACGGTGACGTTGCTGCAGCAATTAACACATGCTTTGATTACACAGGTGTTGATATTTTATTCGGTTCAGGTGGAGCACCTGAAGGTGTACTTGCAGCAGTTGGTATTAAATCACTTGGTGGAGATTTTCAAGGTCGTCTAATGCCTAAAAACGATGAAGAACTCGCACGCTGTAAAGAAATGGGCGTAGACCATGAGAAGAAGTTTATGTTAGAAGATTTAGTTAAAGGAGACGACGCGATCTTCGCAGCAACAGCAGTAACAGATGGTGAGTTAATGAAAGGTGTTCAGTTTAAAGGAGATTACGTGAATACTTCAAGCGTTGTTATGCGTGCAAAATCAGGAACAGTTCGTTTTATTGAAGGTAAACACTCAATGAAGAAAAAACCTAAGATGGTTGTAGAAGATAAATAATGATTTATAAAGTCCGAGATTCAACTCGGGCTTTTTATTATTTAACCGTGACTAAATTTATTGTATAATATCTACTTACCAACAAATATATAATTGAAAATAGATATATAAGAAAGAGTGTAATGAATGACACAAGATAATGAAAAAGTACATGAAGGCATGAAGTATGAAACTTTTGATGCTTTATATAAAGGGAATACAACTAAAGAATTAACTGCTAGAGCTAAAAATTTGAATTTACAAAACTATAGTAAGTTAAACAAGAAAGAACTCGTCTTAGCGATTTTAGAAGCCGAAATGGCACAAGATGGTAACTATTATATGGAAGGGATTTTAGATGATATCCAACCAGATGGTTACGGGTTTTTAAGAACGGTGAACTATTCTAAAGGTGAAAAAGATATTTATATTTCTGCATCACAAATTCGCCGATTTGAGTTAAAAAAAGGTGATAAAGTCACTGGTAAAGTTAGAAAACCGAAAGAAAAAGAAAATTATTACGGACTCCTACAAGTCGACTTCGTTAACGACAACAACGCTGAAGAAATTAAAAAACGCCCACACTTCCAAGCGTTAACTCCACTTTATCCTGATAAGAAAATATCTTTAGAAACAAATCCAAAAGACTACTCAACGAGAATTATGGATTTAATTACACCGATTGGTTATGGTCAACGTGGTTTAATTGTTGCGCCACCTAAAGCAGGTAAAACTTCAATGTTAAAAGAAGTTGCAACAGCAATCACTAAAAACTCTCCAGACGCTAAACTTTTTATACTTTTAATTGGTGAAAGACCTGAAGAGGTCACAGATATTGAACGATCAGTGGAAAATGCTGAAGTAGTCTATTCAACGTTTGACGAGCACCCACAGCACCACGTAAAAGTCGCTGAATTATTACTTGAACGTTGTAAACGCCTCGTTGAGGTGGGTGAAGACGTTATCGTACTTATGGACTCTATTACGAGACTTGCGCGTGCATATAACTTAGTCATCCCACCGTCAGGTCGAACACTTTCAGGCGGACTTGACCCTGCGTCTTTATTTAAGCCAAAAGCATTTTTCGGTGCGGCGAGAAACATTGAAGCTGGTGGCAGTTTAACGATTTTAGCGACAGCACTCGTCGATACTGGTTCAAGAATGGACGACATGATTTACGAAGAGTTTAAAGGAACAGGGAATATGGAGTTACATCTCGACCGTAATTTAGCTGAGCGTAGAATTTACCCGGCAATTGACATTAAACGTTCAAGTACACGTCGAGAAGACTTATTATTAGAAGAAAAAGAGCTAGAAATTTTATGGCAGTTAAGAAACTTATTTACCAACCGTAGTGATTTTACAGAGAGATTTATTAAGACGATTAAACAAACTAAATCAAATGATGAATTTTTTGAAGTGCTGAGAAAAAAGATGATTGATTCAAGTAAAAAAGGCAGATAAATCATATGATTTAATGGTTGATTTTCCTTAAAAAGGCATGTATAATGTTTTAAGTATTGATAAAGGGAAAGACCCTAAATAACTCTGTTCCAGATGGTTCAGGGCAAAGGAGAAATGTTATTATGAAACAAGATATTCATCCAGCATACCACAGAGTAAACGTTATCTGTGATTCATGTGGTACAGAATTTGAAACTGGTTCAACTTTAGAAGATGATATTAAAGTAGAAGTGTGCTCTAACTGTCACCCATTCTACACTGGACGTCAAAGATTCGCTGCAGCAGATGGCCGCGTAGAGCGTTTCAACAAGAAATTTGGTTTCAAATCACAAAACGAAGAAAACTAATTGCTTTAATAGCTACACAGAGAATCTCTGTGTAGCTTTTTTTATGTCTTAAATAAATATATCAACATGCTTGCTAAGGTATTTTAAATGCTTTAAATAAAATAAAAGTTATTTAAATTATGATATAATTAACAAGAATCTAGAAGAAAAGGACGAAAGATATGTTTGATCAACTCGATATATTAGAAGATAGATACGAACAGTTAAACGAATTGTTAAGTGACCCAGATGTCACAAGTAATCCAGATAAATTAAGAGAATACTCTAAAGAACAGAGTGATTTATCTGAAAAAGTCGAAGTGTATAGAGAATATAAATCACATAGAGATACAATTTCGGAGTCTAAAGAAATGTTAGAAGAGTCTGATGACCCGGAAATGAATGAACTGTTAAAGGAAGAAATTAAAGAATCTGAAGCAATTCTTCCTGAGCTTGAAGAGAAGCTTAAATTCTTACTTATTCCAAAAGATCCAAACGATGACAAAAACGTTGTTATGGAAATTCGAGGAGCAGCAGGTGGAGACGAAGCGCAAATCTTCGCTGGAGACTTATTCCGCATGTATTCAAGATATGCTGAGGATCAAGGTTGGAAAATCGACGTTGTGGATAGAAGTGCATCTGACCAAGGTGGCTTTAAGGAAATCAGTTTCGTTATTAACGGCGATGGTGCGTACTCTAAACTAAAGTTTGAAAACGGCGCACATCGTGTACAACGTGTACCTGAAACTGAATCTGGTGGACGTATTCATACGTCAACAGCAACTGTTGCGGTACTTCCTGAAGTTGAAGAAGTTGAAGTGGATATTCGAAACGAAGATTTAAAAATCGACACGTACCGTTCAAGTGGTGCAGGTGGTCAGCACGTTAACACCACTGACTCAGCAGTACGTATTACACACTTACCAACAGGGCTTGTCGTTACGTCTCAAGATGAAAAATCACAAATTAAAAACCGTGAAAGTGCAATGAAAGTTATGCGCTCTAGAATATACGATATGATGCAACAAGAAGCAGAAGATGAATATAGTCAGCAACGTAAATTGGCAGTTGGTACAGGTGACCGTTCAGAACGTATTCGTACGTATAACTATCCGCAAAACCGTGTGACAGACCACCGTATTGGTTTAACGATTAATAAACTTGATCAAATTATCGACGGTAATTTAGACGAATTGTTAGATACGTTAATGATTGAAGATCAAAAGTCTAAGTTAGAAGAGTTAAATAATGCCGAGTTTTAATGACACACTTTCTGAAGTGAAAAAGACACTCTCCAAAGAAAATAAAGAACCACGTATCGCAGATATATTGATGGAAGACTTATTTTCAATGGATACGGTGTCTTTATTAGTTAACGGCCATAAAAAGATGGACGAAAAAGACTATAAACTCTTTTTAGAAAGTATTAAACGTGCCTTGAACGATGAACCGGTTCAATATATTACTGGTGTTCAACACTTTTATGGAAGAGTATTTAATGTAACGAGAGACACTCTCATTCCAAGAAATGAAACAGAAGAACTCGTCGAGCTTGTGTTAAATAGAACAAATGGTGGGACTGTTGCCGATATTGGTACAGGAACAGGTGCTATTGGAATAAGTTTAAAATTAGAGAATGATGCGTTTAAAGTATATTTAACAGATGTTTCTAAAGATGCACTTAAAGTCGCTAAACGTAATAAAGAAAAATTGGATGCAGATGTCGAAATACTCTACGGCAATTTATTCGAGCCAATTGTTAATAGAAACATTAAAGTAGATGTTCTTGTCTCAAATCCACCATACATTGATTATAGTGAATTAGATGACATGTCAGATTCAGTTAAAAAGTTTGAGCCAAAACTTGCATTATTTGCCAAAGAGAATGGCTTATACTTTTACCGTAAAATGATTGAATCGTTAGATGATGTTTTAAACGATGGAGGTAAAGTGTTTTTTGAGATTGGTTGGAAAGAAAAAGACGATGTTCTATCACTTGTCGATAAGTGTTGGCCGAATTCAAAAAGAGAAGTTATTAAAGACATAAATGGCAATGACCGAATTTTATATATAGATTGGGTGAAGTAATGGATACGAAAATTTGGGGAATTACATCAGAAGACGTAAAAACGCCCTTAACCTCAGAAACGACGAGTAAACTTGAAGAAATTAAACTTGCATATGAATACGGTGAAATTGTAGCAATCCCAACAGAAACGGTTTATGGACTTGGGGGAGATGCAACAAATCCTGAAGCAATTGGCAAAATATTCCACGCGAAAAATCGTCCAGGTGATAATCCGTTAATTGTTCACATCTATAACTATGAGCAATTAGAATCTTTTACGTCTTATGTTGATGATAAAGTAAAAAAACTGATGGATCATTTTTGGCCTGGACCGATTTCTTTTATACTACCGCTTAAAGATGGTGTGCTTGCATCAAGTACTGTTGCTGAAATGGATAGCGTTGCAGTAAGGATGCCTTCACATCCTGTTGCGAGAAAGATTTTAGAATATACAGGTATCCCTATCGCGGCACCAAGTGCAAATTTAAGTGGTAAACCTTCACCAAC
Source organism: Candidatus Nosocomiicoccus stercorigallinarum (assembly GCA_019119225.1). Taxonomy (GTDB): domain Bacteria; phylum Bacillota; class Bacilli; order Staphylococcales; family Salinicoccaceae; genus Nosocomiicoccus; species Nosocomiicoccus stercorigallinarum. The sequence continues at coordinate 16,663 of DWXM01000063.1, read as the reverse complement.
AGATGCGAGTCACGTTATCAATGATTTAAATGGTGAAATTTTTGGAATTGTAGTATCTGAACAATCCGAGATTGGATTAGAAAGTACAGTATTAGATTGTACACAATTTCCGTATAAAATCGCGAGACCGGGTCATATTTCTATCGATGATTTACAAGAAGTATTAGAATCAGAAATTTTAGAACATCAAGACACAATGGAGCGCCCGATTTCTCCAGGAATGAAATATAAACACTACGCACCACGTCAGCCAATGAGTGTTATTGAAGGTGGCATCAATTCAAATACGAATTTAAAAGTGCCAGACGATATTTCAAAAGATAAAGTCGGTGTCATCGCACCAGAAACTGTTAGACAATATGTCGATAAGAGTATGCAATTTGTTAGCCTTTGTAGAGATGAAGAAAGTTATAGAGAAGCGGCGAAAAATTTATATGCTGCGCTTAGACATATGGACGCTTCAGATGTTGAAGTTATTTACATTTACGGATTTAAACAAAGTAGTGAAACCGAAGCGCTAATGAATCGTATATATAAAGCGACTGGTAACACGATTATTAAAGGGTGATATAAATGATTATATTTGTTTGTACAGGTAATACGTGTAGAAGTCCGCTCGCTGAAAGTTACATGAAAACTTTGACTGATTCGCCTATCGAATCAAGAGGGTTATTTGTAACATCTAGTGTGGTAAATGAAAATAGCAAAAAAATTATTCAAGAAAATAATCTCGTAACACCAACAGCGCCAAAGCAGCTTACTTATGAAGATACTATCGGGTCTACGATTCTTGTCATGACTGAAGGTCATAAGTATCAAGTGAAAAAATTAAACGCTGATGCAGACGTACATTTACTCAGTGAATACGTTGGTGAATCAGGTGACATTATGGATCCTTTTGGTGGAAATATCGACATGTATAATCATACATTTAACGAGATTAAAAATTATATAGATAGAATAAAATAGTCATTCAGGAATCGTTTTGAAACTATAAATTAAGCATGTATAATATGAATAGGAGATGATTTCAATGAAGGTAATTGTTGCTTCAGATCACGGTGGATACAATCTAAAAACAGCGATTGTTTCACACCTTAAAGAAAAAGGTATCGATGTAAAAGATGGAGGTCCAAACTCAACGGAGTCTGTAGATTATCCCGACTATGCCAAACCAGTCGCTACAGCAGTACAAAACGGCGAATATGACCGTGGGATACTCGTTTGTGGAACTGGAATCGGTATGAATATTGCAGCGAATAAGTATAAAGGTATTCGTGCAGCACTTGTGCACGATACATTTTCTGCGCATGCAACACGTGAACATAACAATTCAAACATATTAAATATGGGTGAGCGTGTAATTGGAACAGGTTTAGCACTCGATATCGTTGATATTTGGTTAAATACAGAATTCGAGGGTGGTAGACATGAGCGTAGAATTGAAAAAATTGAAGGATGAGTTAAATACTTTAATTGATGAATTAGAGAAAATTGACTTTTTCTTTTCAAAAGCGTCATTAGTGATTGGATGCTCTACTTCAGAAGTGCAAGGTAAACATATCGGAAAACATAGTTCGATAGAAGTTGCCGAAGTTATTTTTGGTGCGTTTCAAGATGTTAAAAAACGCTATGATTTAGACATCTTTTTCCAAGGTTGTGAACATATTAACCGTGCACTTACAACAACGAGAGAATCTGTCAATAGAAATCATCTAGAAACTCAAATAGTATCTGTTGTACCACACCGTAGTGCAGGTGGAAGCTTAAGTGAGTACGCATATCATCACCAAGATAACAGTGTTGTTGTTGAACATGCAACAGTTGACTTAGGTATTGATATCGGGCAAACATTAATTGGTATGCATGTTAAACATGTACAGGTGCCAGTTAGAGTTGATACTAAACAACTCGGTGAGGCACAAGTGACACTAGCAAAGTCGCGTCCAAAACTTATCGGTGGAGAACGCGCACATTATAAATAATTAAGGGAGAGGTTTAAAAAATGTCTTTCATTAAGCAAGAAGATCAACAGTTATATGATGCAATTCAAAAAGAGTTTGATCGTCAAAACGAAAATATTGAGTTAATCGCTTCAGAAAACTTCGTATCAGAAGCAGTATTAGAAGCACAAGGTAGTGTATTAACGAACAAATATGCTGAAGGCTATCCAAATAAGCGTTATTACGGTGGGTGTGAGTACGTTGATATCGCGGAAGATTTAGCACGTGAACGTCTAAAAGAAATCTTTGGAGCGGAACACGCAAACGTACAACCGCACTCTGGCTCTCAAGCGAACATGGCAGTGTATTTCTCTGTGTTAAACCCTGGAGATACAATTTTAGGTATGAATTTATCTGACGGTGGTCACTTAACACACGGTGCACCAGTAAACTTTAGTGGTAAATTATTTAACATCGTAAGTTACGGTGTATCTAAAGAAGATGAAGCAATTGATTACGATGAATTACGCGAAATCGCAATTAAAGAACAGCCAAAATTAATCATCGCTGGTGGTAGTGCATATGCATTACAAATCGACTTTAAAAAGTTTAGAGAAATTGCTGATGAAGTTGGCGCTTACTTAATGGTAGATATGGCACACATCGCTGGATTAGTTGCAGCTGGATTACATCCTAACCCAGTTGAATATGCAGACTTTGTAACATCAACAACACATAAGACTCTTCGTGGGCCACGTGGAGGAATCATCTTAACTAAAAAAGAGCATGCGAAAAAGATTGATTCAAACATCTTCCCTGGTATTCAAGGTGGTCCTTTAATGCACGTTATTGCAGCAAAAGCAGTTGCATTTAACGAAGCATTACAACCTGAATTTAAAGAATACCAAGAGCAAGTAATCAAAAACGCAAAAGTGCTTGCTGAAAAATTACAAGAGAACGGTTTAAGAATTGTTTCTGGACGTACTGAAAATCACTTAGTATTAGTAGATACAAAAGTGTTCGGTTTAACTGGTAAACAAGCAGAAGAAGCGTTAGACAAAGTTGGAATTACGACAAATAAAAACACAATTCCATTCGAAACTGAATCACCATTTGTAACTAGTGGTTTACGTATGGGTACACCTGCAATGACAACTCGTGGATTTAAAGAAGCGGAAATGGAAGAAGTTGCAGACATCATCATTGAAACATTAACTAAAGAGAAAAACGGTGAAAGCTTAGACGGAATCCACGATAAAGTAGTGGCTCTAACTAAAAAATTCCCGTTATACGATCACAAATAGGAGAGAGACTATGACAAAAGTAAGCGTAATGGATCATCCATTAATTCAGCACAAGCTCGGGTATATCCGTGATAAAAACACCTCGACAAAAGAGTTTAGAGAACTCGTTGACGAAGTTGGAATGCTTATGGCTTACGAAATTACTAGAGAATTATCACTTGAAGATGTAGAAGTTGAAACACCAATTGGTCCAACAATTGCTAAACGTTTAAGTGGTAAAAAGATTTGTTTAGTACCGATTTTACGTGCTGGATTAGGAATGACTGAAGGCATTCATAAACTTATTCCATCAGCACGTGTTGGGCATATTGGTTTATACCGTGACCCAGAAACACTCGAAGCGGTGGAGTACTATGCGAAGTTTCCAAGTGATATCGAAGAAAGAGATATTCTAGTCATCGACCCAATGCTCGCAACAGGTGCAAGTGCAATAGAAGCTATTTCTGCAATCAAAAAACGCGGTGCAACTAAAATTAGATTTATTTGCTTAATCGCAGCACCTGAGGGTGTAAAAGCATTAGAAGAGGCACACCCAGATGTGGATATTTACATCGGTGCACTTGACGAAAAACTCGATGAAAATAGCTATATTATCCCAGGTCTTGGAGATGCTGGAGACCGTCTGTTTGGTACGAAATAATTATAAGGAGTAATATTATGAAAAAGCGTATTATGGTCGTGTTTGGCACAAGGCCAGAAGCGATTAAAATGGCTCCACTTGTTAATGAATTGAAAAAATCTAAACATCTCGAACCAATTGTCGTTGTCACTGCACAACACCGTGAGATGTTAGATCAAGTGTTAAAGGCGTTTAATATTACTCCAGACTATGACTTAGATGTGATGAGAGCGAATCAAACGCTCTCTCACATTACAAGTCGTGTCCTAGAGAGAATAGAATCAATAATTAAAGAAGAATCACCAGATATGGTACTCGTCCATGGAGATACAACAACAACATTTGCAGCAGCGCTCGCTGCATTTTATCAAGAGGTAAGTGTTGGCCATGTAGAAGCTGGTTTACGTACATATGACAAATATGCACCGTATCCTGAAGAGTTAAACAGACAAATGACGACCCGTTTGTCAGATTTACATTTTGCACCGACGACTCGTGCGAAAAACAATTTACTCGCTGAAAATGTAGGTAGTGATTCTATATTTGTTACTGGTAATACTGTAATCGACGCGCTAAATACGACTGTTACCTCATCGTATAAAAGTGACGTGTTGGATGAATATGAAGGTAAAAGAATCATCTTACTTACCGCGCATAGAAGAGAAAACCTTGGAGAACCGATGAAAAGGATTTTTCAAGCAATGAAAACTATAGTCAACACACACCGTGACGTTGTCATAATTTATCCAATGCATAAAAACCCAAAAGTGCGTGAACTTGCATCTGAATATTTAAATCATGAACGCATTCAGCTCATCGAACCACTTGAAGTGCTAGATTTTCATAACTTTGCAGCAAAAAGCGAGATTATTTTAACAGACTCTGGTGGCATTCAAGAGGAAGCACCGTCTTTAAATAAGCCTGTGCTCGTTCTGAGAGATGTAACTGAGCGCCCAGAGGGTGTGGAAAGTGGTGTGTTAAAGCTTGTTGGTACAGATTATAATGAAATCGTTAATAGTACCAATAACCTTTTAAGAGATGAAAAATTATATGATAAAATCTCAAATGTAGAGAATCCATATGGAGATGGTGACGCAAGTATTCGAATTGTTGAGAGTATTTGCTATTTTTACGGTTTAATATCAAAAAGACCAAAAGATTTTAAGAACAATTAATATGTTATTAAATTAGCAATAAATGCGTTGACACTAGGGTATGTAATTGGGTACACTTTATTAGTGTGCAATCGATACATATATGCCTAGATTACACTTAAGGAACATGTAAAATGACACTTTTAAAAGGATTTTCAAACTTTTTTACGAAGCCATTTATAATAATCTTTGTTCTGGAGTTTGTGTCATTAATTTTTCTCGACAGATTAATCGTTAGAAGTCTAATACTCGGAACGATTATCTCAGTGTTTATGGCATTTAGTTGGTACTCCAACTATTATAAAGCATTGCATCATCAGCAAAGAATTTTGACCACTGGTACAGTTACAAGAGTGATTCTCGTCATTCTCGCCTGTATGATTTGGTATAAATTTAGTGCTGACTTAAATATGATTGCGATAACTGTTGGTCTAATGACTACATACGTAATTATATTTGTGAATGCAGTTAGACATTTTAGACAATGAAAGAGGTGAAGAAATGGATCACGGAAGTCCGACGTATGAGATTAACATCGGTGGCATACCTATCGTCTTTGATTTAGCAACTAGTTTCATGATTATTGTCACTTGTTTAGTCGTTTTCTTCTTAATGTTTTTCTTAACAAGAAACTTAGCGATTAAGCCAACTGGTAAACCTCAACTATTTGTTGAATGGTTAATGAACTTTGTTAAAGGTATCATCTCAAGTAATATTGCTTGGCGTGAAGGTGCGCGCTTTCACTTCTTTGCGCTCACATTAATTTCATTCATATTCGTGGCAAACTTTATTGGTATACCATTTACCTTTGTGTCGCCCGAAAACAATCTGTGGTGGAAATCACCAACGGCTGATCCAACTGTAACGCTAACACTTGCGGGGCTCATGATAGTTCTCACACACTATTACGGTGTTAAGATGAAAGGATTTAAAGAGTATGCAAAAGACTATGGGCGTCCAGTTTGGTTCTTAGTACCAATTAAAATTCTTGAAGAGTTCACGTATAACTTAACGCTTGGTTTACGTTTATACGGAAACATTTACGCTGGAGAAATCCTACTTACATTACTACTTGGACTTGTAACGACAGGTGGAATTTTAGGGTTTGCTGGTGGTATCATACCAATGATGGTATGGCAAGGATTTAAAACATTCATAGGTGCTTTACAAGCATTTATTTTCGTTATGTTATCAATGGTTTACTTAGCACATAAGATGCAAGATGACCATTAATATAAAAAATAAAAAATTATATAAACATATTTAGGAGGAAGTTTTTTATGGCTTTATTAGCAGCAGGTATCGCAGCTGGTCTTGCAGGACTTGGCGGTGCGTTAGGTATTGGTTTAGTTGTTTCGAAAACAGTTGAAGGTGTTGCACGTCAACCAGAATCTCGTGGTCCATTAATGACAATCATGTTCATCGGTGTTGGGGTAGTTGAGGCAACTCCAATTATTGCGATTGTTATTGCATTCTTATTAATGTTCGCACTATAGATAATTAGAGGCGAAGTCTTGCTAGATTTCGCCATTTCTTATGTAACCTTGGTATTGTGAACTTTCTTGAAAGGAGTGTACATAGTGGAACTACTAATTTTAGGCGCTGCACCATCATCGATTCCAACGGCTTTTGGTACAGGACTCGTCTTACTCGTGAGCTTCTTAGTACTACTTTTTGCTCTTTCATATTTTGTATGGGAGCCAGTTAAAAAAGTGATGGACGATCGTGAGCAGTTAATTCACGATGATATCCAGAGCGCTGAAAATGCGAAACGAGATGCAGAAGAACTTCGCAAGAAAAACGAGGAAATCCTTTCTAACACGCAAGCTGAAATTAGCGAAATGTTTGAAAAGTCTCGTGAAGAAGCGAAAAAACAACAACAATCTATTATTGATGAAGCTACAATAAATGCTAAAAGACTTATGTCTGATGCAGAGAAAGATATTGAGCAAGAGAAAAAGAAAGCAGTTCGTGAAATTAACGATCAAGTTGCTGACTTATCAGTATTAATCGCTCAAAAAGTTATACAAAAAGAATTGTCTCCACAAGATCAAAAAGATCTCATTGACAAGTACCTACAGGAAGCAGGGGATAAATAATGAGTTTAGCTAAACAGTATGCAAATGCCCTGTTTGACGTAGTTAACAAACATAATGAACTCGAAGAAGCACTGACAGATTTAACTGAAGTAAAAAAAGTTGTGGAAGAAGTTAAGGGTCTTGAAGAATTCATGATTAACCCTAAGATTTCTAAAGCAACAAAGCTAACTACGATTCGTGACAGCTTCAAAGGAACAAATCAATATGTGTTCAATATGTTACTTGTATTGACTGAGAAAAAACAATTCTCAATTGTTTCTGATATTCAAAAAGAATTTACTTATCTTTATAACGAACATCACAATCAAGCCAATGTCATTATCGAATCTGTGTATCCATTAGAAGAGGAACAAATCGCTAAAATCGGAGAGATTTTTAAAGCGAAAACAGGATATGACAAGCTATTGATTGAAAACAAAATAAACGAATCTTTAATCGGTGGATTTAGAGTGCTTGTCGGATCTAAAGTATACGACGACTCAGTTCTACTACAACTAAGAAAAGTTAAAGACCGTTTTAAAAGAACGAAGAATATTTAAGGAGTGAAATTTCTATGGCAATCAAGGCTGATGAAATTAGTGCTCTTCTCAGAAGTCAAATAGAAAACTATGAAGCTGACATGGAAGTGTCGGATGTTGGTACAGTTACTGAAGTTGGTGACGGTATCGCAGTTGCTCATGGTTTAAACGATGCGATGGCGGGAGAGTTACTTGAGTTTTCTAACGGTGTGTTAGGTCTAGCTCAAAACCTTGAAGAAGACGAAGTTGGTATCGTTATTCTTGGACCATATTATGATATTAAAGAAGGCGACGAAGTTAAACGTACTGGTAAAATCATGGAAGTTCCAGTAGGTGAAGAACTTATCGGTCGTGTTGTAAACCCACTTGGACAACCAATTGATGGAAAAGGTCCAATCAGTACAACAAAAGCTCGTCCTGTAGAAAGTCCAGCTACAGGTGTAATGGACCGTAAATCGGTATTTGAACCATTACAAACAGGAATTAAAGCGATTGACGCTTTAGTACCAATTGGACGAGGTCAACGTGAGTTAATTATCGGAGACCGTCAAACAGGTAAAACTACGCTTGCAATCGATACAATTTTAAACCAGAAAAATGAGGATATGATTTGTATTTACGTTGCAATCGGACAAAAAGAATCTACAGTACGTTCAACTGTTGAAACATTCCGTAAACACGGTGCATTAGACTACACAATTGTAGTAAGTGCAGGTGCATCTGATCCAGCCCCATTACTATACATTGCGCCATATGCTGGTGTATCAATGGGTGAGGAGTTCATGTTCAACGGTAAACACGTATTAATCGTATACGATGACTTAACAAAACAAGCGCAAGCTTACCGTGAAATGTCATTACTATTACGTCGTCCACCAGGCCGTGAAGCATTCCCAGGGGACGTATTCTACCTACACAGTCGTTTACTTGAACGCGCAGCGAAATTAAACGATGATTTAGGTGGCGGTTCAATTACTGCGTTACCATTCGTTGAAACGCAAGCAGGAGATATTTCTGCGTTCGTACCGACAAACGTAATCTCGATTACAGATGGTCAGATTTTCTTACAGTCTGATTTATTCTTCTCGGGTGTGCGTCCAGCAATCAACGCAGGACTTTCAGTATCACGTGTTGGTGGTTCAGCGCAAATTAAAGCGATGAAGAAAGTTGCTGGTACACTTCGTTTAGACCTAGCGGCTTACCGTGAGTTAGAAGCATTCGCTCAGTTCGGTTCTGATTTAGATAAAGCAACAGCAGCTAAGTTAGAGCGTGGTAAACGTACAGTTGAAGTACTTAAACAAGGTGAAAACCAACCACTTCCTGTTGAAGAGCAAGTTGCGATTCTTTACGCACTAGTTAATGGATACTTAGATGATATCGCAGTTCAAGATATCACACGTTTCGAAAGTGAATTCTTAGAGTGGCTAAATGCTAACAACAAAGAATTATTAAACGGTATTCGTGAAACAGATGCACTTCCAGCAGAGGATGCATTCGACAACGCAATTAACAGCTTTAAAAAGTTATTTAACAGTAGCAAATAATATATGACACTATTGATATAAAGGATGGTGAAATCATGGCTTCATTAAGAGAAATTAAAGGACGCATTACCTCAACTGAAAAAATGAGTCAGTTAACGAGTGCAATGAACATGGTCGCGAACTCAAAACTCGGTCGTTCAGAGCAAAACACTAAGAATTTCCGTCCATATATGGATCGAATGGAAGAAACAATCCAAGCGATTGCAGCAGGTGGAAATAGTGTTCACCCGATGTTAACAGAGCGTCCTGTAAAGCGTGTTGGGTACATCGTAATCTCAAGTGATACGGGTAAAGCAGGTCCATACAACGCAAACGTTATTAAAGCAATAACGACTGAAATAGATGAACGCCATAACGGTAACCAAGACGAAGTATCACTTATGGTTCTCGGTAAAATGGGATACGACGTATTAAAATTACGTGGCTATAAGATTGACGACTACCGTCTCGGGTTACCAGATCAGCCATCATTTTCGGATGTGAAAAAAATAGCTGCAGCAGCAATTCGTGAGTTCGAAGAAGAAAACATCGACGAACTTCATATCATCTATAACGAGTTCATTAGTATTCTTGAACAAAAAGTAACAGTTAGAAAGTTACTTCCAATGTCTGAAGACGATTTAGAAACGAATAATGAGTATACTCATCTCGCTTCTTATGAATTCGAACCAGATAAAGAAACGATACTTTCAGAGTTATTACCACAATATGCTGAAGCTATTATATATGGTGCTTTACTTGAAGCAAAAACAAGTGAGCACGCTGCCCGTATGACAGCAATGAAAGCTGCTACGGATAACGCAAACGAATTGATTGGTGATTTAACATTGTCTTACAACAGACTAAGACAAGCTGCAATTACACAAGAAATTACAGAAATCGTAAGTGGTGCACAAGCACAAGAATAATTAATTATAGGAGGAACTCAAATGGCTTTAGGACACGTGGTCCAAGTTATGGGACCTGTTGTAGACGTGCGTTTTGAAGAAGGTCAATTACCTGAGTTAATGAACGCACTCACAATAGATCATAAAGGTGAAACTGAAGAAGATTCAATTGCCCTTACTTTAGAAGTTGCGCTTCACCGTGGAGACAACACAGTAAGAACAATTGCTATGAGTTCTACAGATGGTATTCAGCGTGGTATGGAAGTAGTAAACACTGGTAAACCTATATCAGTACCTGTTGGTAATGCCACTTTAGGACGTGTATTTAACGTTTTAGGTGAAACTATCGACCTTAAAGGTCAAATTCCTGAATCAGAACTCAGAAATCCAATTCACCGAGACGCTCCAGAATTTGAGGATCTGTCAGTAGCGACAGAAATTTTAGAAACTGGTATTAAAGTAGTAGACTTATTAGCACCTTACACTAAAGGTGGTAAAGTTGGATTGTTCGGTGGTGCCGGAGTAGGTAAAACTGTATTAATCCAAGAATTAATTCACAACATCGCTCAAGAGCACGGTGGTATTTCGGTATTCGCTGGGGTTGGAGAGCGTACACGTGAAGGTAACGACTTATACTTTGAAATGTCTGACTCAGGAGTTATCGAGAAGACAGCGATGGTATTTGGTCAAATGAACGAGCCACCTGGTGCTCGTATGCGTGTTGCATTAACAGGGTTAACGATGGCAGAATACTTCCGTGACGTAGAAGGTCAAGACGTATTACTCTTCATCGACAACATTTTCCGTTTCACGCAAGCAGGTTCAGAGGTATCAGCACTTCTTGGACGTATCCCATCTGCCGTTGGTTACCAACCGACACTTTCTACAGAAATGGGTCAGCTTCAAGAACGTATTACGTCAACAAACAAAGGATCAGTTACGTCAATTCAAGCAGTATTCGTACCAGCGGATGACTATACTGACCCAGCACCAGCTCAAACGTTCGCACACTTAGACGCGACGACAAACTTAGAGCGTAAAATTTCAGAAATGGGTATTTACCCTGCGGTAGACCCACTTGCATCAACATCACGTGCATTATCACCAGCAATCGTTGGTGAAGAACACTACAACGTTGCTCGTGAAGTTCAAGCGACATTACAAAAATACTCTGAATTACAAGATATCATTGCAATCTTAGGTATGGATGAGTTATCAGAAGAAGACAAAGAAGTCGTTGCACGTGCACGTCGTATTCAGTTCTTCTTAAGTCAGAACTTCCACGTAGCTGAACAATTTACAGGTCAAAAAGGTTCATATGTTCCGGTTTCTCAAACTGTAGAAGATTTCAAAGCAATCTTAGAAGGTAAATATGACCATGTACCTGAAGACGCGTTTAGACTTGTTGGAGATATGTCACAAGTTCTTGAAAAAGCTCGCGAGATGGGTGCAGAAGTTTAATAACAGGAGGTTAGTTTTATGAGTACAATTGCATTAGATGTAGTTACTCCTAACGGTTCTGTTTTTACTGATGATAACTGTGAAATTGTCATCTTGGAATCAACACAAGGTGAGCTAGGGGTTATGGCAGGCCATATTCCAACAGTCACACCTTTAAAGATCGGAAGCGTAAGAGCTAAAATCGACGGTCAATTTGAATATCTAGCGATTACAGATGGTTTTGCAGAAATTCGAGGCGATAAAGTTACAGTATTAACTCAAGCAGCAGAATTTGCAGAAGACATTGACACAGATCGTGCACTTGCAGCACGAAAAAGAGCAGAAGAACTCTTAAAACGTGCTCAAGAAGAAGAGATTGACGAAGTTCGTGCCGAACTCGCATTCCAAAGAGCGATTAACCGTTTGAATATTTCAGAATATAAATAGTAAAAAAGTCTAAGGGAAACCTTAGACTTTTTTTAAGGAGTTTTTAAATGTTTTTATCTCAAATTGCTCTCATGAAAATTATATTACATATTGCTTGTTCAATTTTTGCGTTTTATATATTAGATTGTTTAAAAGTCGATATGATTTTTAAAAAAGGACATGTAGCAAAAATTAGAATGTTTTATATACTAGTAGCAATCCTACTAGGTACAAGCATGTCAAATTTCATCATAGATATATTTGTAGAAACACAAAACCTTCAGCTACTATTTGGCTAAATGCTTTACACTAGTGAAGTAAGTCTATAAAATTAAATTATTGAGTATTATGTGGAGTGAGAATATGGAAAGAATTATTGTTAAGGGTGGGCGCAAGCTGAGTGGTAGTGTAAAAATCGAAGGTGCTAAAAACTCAGTTCTGCCAATATTAGCAGCGTCTCTCTTAGCTTCAAAAGGTGAATCTGTTATTTCAAACGTTCCAGAATTATCAGATTGCAAAACATTAGTTGATTTATTAAGTGTATTAAATGCAGATGTAAAATTAGAAAAAAATAGAGTGTATATAGATGCAAGTGAAGAATTATCCATTTCAGCACCGTACGATTTAGTGAGTAAAATGCGTGCATCAATGCTCGTTATGGGTCCATTACTTGGTCGTTATGGTCACTGTCAAGTTGCGATGCCAGGAGGTTGTGCGATTGGTAGTCGACCAATTGAACAGCACTTAAAAGGTTTTGAAAAGATGGGAGTTGAATTTAGTACGACAGATGGTTTTATCGAAGGTAAAACAGAAGGTCGATTAAAAGGTGCTAAAATTCATTTAGACTTCCCAAGTGTTGGTGCGACTCAAAACTTAATGATGGGTGCAGCACTTGCTGATGGTGTGACGCATATTGAAAATGCAGCGATGGAGCCAGAAATTGTAGATCTTCAAAACTATATTAACCGTATGGGTGGTAAAGTTATTGGTGCTGGTACTGGTCACATTAAGATTACTGGTGTAGAGGAATTAACAGGCACTAAGCATACAGTAATTCCAGATAGAATTGAAGCAGGGACGTTCATGGTAGCTGCAGCAATCACTAGAAGCGATATTTTAATTGAAAATATCGTAATTGAACATTTAAGCGCGGTTGTTTCTAAATTAGAAGAAATCGGTGTGAAGTTTGTTGAAGAAGGTGATAACGTTCGAGTTATCTCATCGGAACCATTAAAAGCAACAGACATTAAAACATTGCCACATCCAGGATTTCCAACTGATATGCAGAGTCAATTAATGGCGCTGTTATTAACGCTAGATGGTACGAGTATTGTGACAGAAACAATCTTTGAGAACCGTTTTATGCATGTGACAGAATTTAACACGATGAACGCTGATATTTCACTGCAAGATAACCACGCAGTCATCCGTGGTGGTCAAGAATTACACGGTGCAAGAGTTAGAGCGACAGACTTAAGATCAGCTGCAGCTTTAATACTCGCAGGATTAGTTGCAGAAGGTTACACAATTGTCACAGAGCTCCATCACTTAGACCGTGGATATGTTGGCTTCCATAAGAAATTGAAGGCTTTAGGTGCGGATATCGAACGTGTCACAGAGTCTGAACTAGAACACGTCTAATTTTGAGGTGAGTTATGAAAAAAGAGACTAAGATTGTCCACCGCAGATTTCCGATGTTAGTACGATTATTACTCTATATTTATGTAGCATTAATGCTCGTTGTGATTGGTTTGATGATCGGCTACGGAATATTAAGTAATCCGTTTGAAGTATTTAGAATTGAAACGTGGCAACATATTAGAGACTTAATGAGAGGATAGTTATAATGCTTACTTACGATCAAATTAAAGCGATAATCCCGCATCGTCCACCTTTTCTTTTAATTGACCGTATTGAAGAAATTGTCCCTGGAGAAAAATGTGTTGGTATAAAACAAGTATCTGGAAACGAACCGTTTTTTGAAGGGCATTTCCCTGAGTATGCAGTAATGCCAGGTGTGTTAATTGTAGAGGCACTCGCACAAACAGGAGCAGTAGCATTACTACAAGAAGAAGCATTTAAAGGGAAACTTGCATTTTTCGCAGGTATTGATAAATGTCGATTTAAACACCAAGTCACACCTGGAGATACGTTAGATTTAACAGTAGAAATTACGCGTATTAAAGGGCCAATTGGTAAAGGAAAAGCTGTTGCGAAAGTCGGAGATAAGATCGCTTGTCAATGTGAAATTACATTTGCAATATCAGATCCAGCTAAATAAAGCTGGATTTTTTTATTTACTAACTTTAATTTTTACATTAAAAATAATTTAAGTTTGAATAAATTGTATGAAGAATAATTAAAATATAGTTATTTATCAATTAGAAATATTAAAAATTGAAATTTGTTTAATATTAACAGTCGGTGTATATTTTCTTTAAGAAAGGAGAACACATACATTTTAGTTCAAATAAATGATGAGCTAATTCCCTAAAACTTGTCTGATTAGCGACTGCTTTAATAAGAAAAATGTAGATTCTTTTCATACTCACACACTCAAAAACCTTAAGATTATAGAGCTGCGTCTAATAATCTTAGGGTTTTTAAATTTTTAGATATATTAAAATTTTGAGATTGAATTGTAACATTTCTGTAAAAAACAGGTAAAAGATTTATATAGTTGTAACCTATGAAACGAGATTCTTTGTTAGTATAGTATTCGTCTTTGAAAAATTTAATTATTTTTATTAATGAGAATTATACTTTCGTGGGGGATACATAGATTATGAAAAAATCAGTTATGAGTTTAGGTGCAGCTGGATTATTACTTGCTACAGGTAGTATTGGAATGGTAGCAAATGCAAAAGAAGGATCATTTACAATTAAAGAAGATGACGCAATAGCAACTATTGGAACTGAATATAAATCTTCAATTCAAGAGTTAAAAGAAGAAAATAAATTAAGCGCTGACCGTGACATTAAAGCTAAAGAACTATCAGCAAAAGATTTAAAAGCGAAAAAGAAAGAAGACAACAAAGATAAAGAAAACACAGTAGCGAACGCTTCAGCACCTGTTGAAGAGGTAGAGGAAGTTGAAGAAATTGAAGAAGTTGTAGAAGTCTTTGAAGAAGATGTAGTCGAAGAGGTTGAAGCATACGATGAACCAGTTGAAGAAGTAGTCGAAGTTGAAGCGTATGAAGAAAACACTCAAGAAGAACCACAAGCTTCAGCACCAGCAAATGACGGTTTAAACTGGGGCGGACTTGCAGCATGTGAATCCGGTGGTAATGCAAGTGCTGTAGATCCAAGTGGTACATACCATGGTCTATATCAATTTGACGCGGGAACTTGGCAATCAGTAGGTGGAAGCGGAGTTGCTTCACAAGCGTCAGCTGAAGAGCAAACGATGCGCGCACAAATGTTATATGAACAAAGAGGATCAGCACCTTGGCCTGTATGTGGTGCAAACTTATAATTAAGAATTTACCGATTAACTGAATGTTAATCGGTTTTTTATGTTCTTTATTATAAAAACGCTTTCATTTATAATTAAGAAGTTGTACGCTTATATTAGATGTTTTTCTAATAGGAGGAAGTTTAATGGTAAGAGCTTTATGGCAAACAGAGAGAGACCGAGTCAATCTTTTAAAAAAACTCGTAAAACACGATTCAGTGACATATTCTGAAGGAGAAAAGCAATTCCCAGACTTAGTGAAGACAGAACTATTGAAAACAGATTACTTTAAATCCAATGAAGAAAATATCTATTTCGCATATACTACAGACGATAGACGTGCGGTGCTCGCACATTATGAATCGAATAATACTAAAGACACTGTCGTTTTAATTAGTCACTTCGATACGGTTGGTATTGAAGATTTTGGAGATTATA
The DNA here is from genome assembly GCA_019119225.1 of Candidatus Nosocomiicoccus stercorigallinarum. Classification (GTDB taxonomy): domain Bacteria; phylum Bacillota; class Bacilli; order Staphylococcales; family Salinicoccaceae; genus Nosocomiicoccus; species Nosocomiicoccus stercorigallinarum. The sequence goes on along the minus strand of DWXM01000063.1, from coordinate 837 downwards.
AAAATGATGCATTTAATATCGATAAAATTACAGAAATATTTAAGTCAGATCGAACTTATTTAAACGAAGATGCTGTAAAAGACATTGAAACAGACAATTATTACTTTGGACGCGGCAGTATGGATATGAAGCCAGGCTTAATGCTTCATATGACTTTAATAGAAAAAGCAGCGATTGAAAACTGGGATATTAATCTTATTTTAATAACAGTCCCCGATGAAGAAGTTGGTTCTAAGGGGATGCGAGCTGCGGTTAAAAAGTTAAATGATATTCGTAAGGAAAAAGATTTAAATATCGTACTGCACTTAAATAGTGAACCAACATTCCAACAAGCACCTGGTTCAAATACACACTACATATATTCAGGTACAATCGGTAAACTTATGCCTTCAGTATACGTGTACGGGAAAGAAACGCATGTAGGTAACGCAATGAATGGTATTAGTTCAAACTGGTTAATGAGTTTTATCAATAGAAAAATTGAATATAATCATTCGTTTATAGAAACGTATAAGAATGAGTCTACACCGCTTCCGGTATCACTCATGATGCGTGATTTAAAAGAGCAGTACGATGTTCAAACACCGTTTAGAACAGTCAGTTTATATAATTTATTTATATTTAAAAAATCAGCCGAAGATATTTTCAATACGTTTAATGAATTAGTAAAAGTATCAGTAAAAGAAGCTGAAGAAGTCATTTGCAAGTTTGATGACGGTATATATAAAGATGACAAAATAACAATCAACACACTAAAATATGAAGAGTTAATTGAACAAGCAATCGACACTCACGGTAGAGATAAAGTAAACGAACTATTAAATAGTGTCGAAAAAA
>DWXM01000010.1 GCA_019119225.1 Candidatus Nosocomiicoccus stercorigallinarum | reverse complement strand
TCATACGTAGATTCTATTTTTTCAACCATATTTAGCCAATCAATTTCTTTTGCTTGTTCAAGTAAAAATACTTCATGATGTGCGTCACTATTCTCACTAATATTTTCGTGAAGTTCTTCAAGACCACTATAATCATCACCAGAAAGTATTAAGTTATGTCCGTTTTTTGATAGCTCTTGAGCGAGACGTTGACCAATTGAAGTCAGCGCATCTGTTATTATATACGTATTATTCATAATAAGTACCTCCATTAGAATGATACCCATTCTTAGATACTTATTTTACGTCATAACAATATTTTCGTCTAGAAATGTAGTTACTCTACAATGACTTCATTTTTAGGCATTGTGTGTAAACCATTTGCGTCTACGTGTGAGATGACTTCATAAGTGCCTGTTTCATCGAATGTGTAGTCAATTTTATACTTTCCGTTCTCATCAAATTCACCGTCAATGTGATCCAGACTTTCATCATCTTTTAGTACTTCGAATACTACTTTGTCTGCGTCGTTTACATCTTCATCGTTTGACGTCACATGTGCGACAAACTCTACTTCTTCACCTGCTTCAGTAGTTTCAGGTGTTGTTAACTCAACGTCAAGACCTGCAACTTCTTCATGATCGTGGTCATCATGCTCATCATGTGCTTCTTCAGTATCATTACCGCAAGCTGTAAGTACTAATGCACTAGATAAAACTAATGTCCCAAATAGCTTTTTCATATGTATCCCCCTAGATTAAATCGTAATATCTTTAGGATAGCACAACAATTTTTACTACTAAAAGTTAAATTGTGTACAATTTTCGAAAGTAGAAGCAACTGTGCATTTTACGTTACTTTTTAAATGACTGTGTTACACTATGATAGTAATTTTCATAATAAAGAGGGTATTAAATTGAATAATATAACTAAAGGGATTATCGCATTAATAATCTCTTCACTTGGTTTTAGTTTAATGTCTTTGTTTGTAAAGTATTCAGGTGACCTACCTACGGTGCAAAAAGCATTTTTTAGAAATTTTGTCGCAATGCTTATCGCACTCATTCTAGTTGTTCGTTACAGAGAACCGTTATTTGGTAAAAAAGAAAACCAAAAACTTCTCTTACTCCGCTCGACACTTGGACTGATCGGGGTCATTTTAAACTTCTACACACTAGATAAACTCGTGTTAAGTGACGCTGATATTTTAAATAAACTAAGTCCGTTCTTTACGATTATTTTATCAGCAATCTTTTTAAAGGAATATATTAGAAGATTCCAAATGACGTCTATCGTGATTGCATTCATCGGTGCGATTTTCATCATTAAACCGTCATTTGAAAGTGCATCGTTCGATGCATTAGTCGGTGTTATCGGGGCACTTGCCGCTGCAGGAGCATACACTGTGTTAAGAGTGCTCGGAGATCGTGAAAAATTCTATACCGTCGTATTTTACTTTTCAGGTTTTTCAACAGTGGCGCTATTGCCGTTTTTCATCTATAACTATGAACCGATGACGATGGAACAACTGATTTTCTTACTGCTCGCAGGAGTTGCAGCATCAGTTGGACAGTTTGGTCTAACGATAGCTTATAGTTACGCACCTGCAAGAGAAATCTCAATATTCTTCTACACGACGATTATATTTACAGCAATATTTAGTATCGTATTCTTTGGAGAATATCCAGACATATTCTCAATTATCGGTTACATTATTATATTTGCAGCAAGTTTCTACATGTACATGAAAAACTTACCACCAAAGGGAAGTCGTACAAACGTCTAGAAATTTAAGAGGAAGCGAGACCTTGTGGTCTCGCTTTTTTTGTTAGGTTACACGTAAATTTTAAAGAGGGGAGAGAGTTTTTTAGGGTCGGAGCAGTTTTTTTATCTTATAAGAGTAAAGTTATCTTATTACTAAGTTTTATTTAACAGTTTTAAGTCGTTTTTGTAAGATAACTCTAATTAATTTACATATTTGCTCGGATTTACCAAGATTTTGTTAATTATATGATTATATTTAACATATTTAAGTCTAAATAAGTAATTTTTGTTAAATAAATCATTTTATTTAACAAATCGTAGCTTTCTCACGACTATTTTGTTAATAACTCCATTCGTTACATCCCTTAACAAATAAAAAATCCCGTAAGGTAATAACCTTACGGGATAATCTTATTTCTTATATTCTTCAATCACTTTTAAAAAGTGCGGACTATAGTGCTTTAACTTATAGTTTCCAACACCAGATATTTTAATCATGTCGCTTTTATTTTCTGGCATTTTTTTCGCGATTTCTTTTAATAACGTATCTGTAAATATTTGTGATTCTTCGATATTTTTTTCTTCTGCAAGTTCTTCACGTTTATCTTTTAATTGCTGATAAAGCGACTCATTAAAACTCGTTTCTGTCGATACGTCTACCTTTTCTTTAAACTGTGTGCGATACGTTACTGTGTACACTTTGTCGAGATCATCTAGCACACGATAACTTTTATCTACTAAATAGAGTGTGTTGTTTTTTAAATGTAAGTAGCCTTGATAGACAACTTCTTCAATAATATGGTGCACTTCACTCGTTAAATAATTTGAAAGACTACCATATTGTTTTGCATGATGAAGACCTGCATGAATAATATTATCTGCAGACTCTCCTCTTAAAATCTGAATGGCCTTTTCTGGTGAAATTTCGTAGTCTTTTGAAAGCGCAATTAGAAACTTTGCTTCTTTTGTCATGTCTACTGTGCGATTAACGTTTAAGCAGTTCGAACACATCCCACATGGTTCGACGTATTCGTTTTTATCGAAATATTTAACGATTGATGCAGATAAGCATTTTGACGTTTCTTTATATTGAATCATTCGGTCGAGCTTTTCACGCATACTTTCTTTGACGTCATCACTCGCTGGCGAGCGGTCGATGAAAAATTGCTGCAGTAAAATATCTCTAGAGTTTGAAAGTAAAATACATTGACTCATTTTACCGTCACGCCCCGCGCGTCCAATTTCTTGATAATAACTTTCTAAATCACCCGGTAAATTAAAGTGAATGATGAAACGAATGTTTTCCTTATCAATTCCCATACCAAAAGCGTTAGTTGCGACGATCACTTTAACATCATTATTAATAAATCTATCTTGATTTTCTTCGCGTTCTTTTTTACTAAGCCCCGCGTGATAAATTAAACTGTCAATACCGTTATCTTTTAGAAATCCACTAATCTTTTCTGTTTCTTTACGTGTCGCAGCGTAAATAATACCACTATCGTCCTTATGATTGTTTAAATAATCTAATATGAAACGTTCACGTTGATACGTGTTATTGACGATGAGTTCTAGGTTATCACGCTTAACCGATGTTTTATATACATGATCATCTTCGATATTTAATAAGTCTACGATATTTTTCTCAACGTCTTCAGTCGCCGTTGCAGTTAATGCAACTTTAATCGCGTCGTTAATATGCGCATTAATAACGGGGATAACTTCTTGATAACTCGGTCTAAAATCGTGCCCCCATTTAGATATACAATGTGCCTCATCAAATGCAACGAGTGGGATATGAATACTATCGATAAGCGCTAAAAATTCGCTACTATTAAATCGTTCAGGTGCAACATAGAGTAAATCCACTTCTCCATTTAAGACGAATCGCTCCACATTTTCTTGATCTTTTTTACTCATATTCGAGTTAATATACTGCGCGTTAATTCCTTTGTCTTGTAATGCGTTTACTTGGTCTTGCATTAACGAAATCAGTGGTGATATAACGATAGTCGTGCCGTCTAACATTAACGCAGGTACTTGGTAACATAGCGATTTACCAGACCCCGTTGGTAATACGCCAAGCGTATTATGTTTTTCTAATACAGACTCTATAATTTCTTTTTGCTTTGGTCGAAATGTTTCTAAACCAAACGATTTCTTTAACACAGATTCCATACTACTCATTCCAATCGTCCAACTTTTAAGCTAATTTATTATACATTAAAAGTTCTAAATGATAAAGTTATTCAAATTAAAAAAAGCACCGATTCTAATCGGTGCCTTACATTTTCTCTTTAACTAATTCTTTACTAATCTTATAGTCGATTGCTTTAAATAAGCTTTTCTTCCACATTTCATGGTTATATAGATTCACGTATGCGTGTTCTGCGTCAATCGCGGTAAACTGAACTTTTGAGCCTTTCGTTTTCTGTGCGATTTTATGCATGTGATAACTCGGAATTGTACCGATATGAGTATATTCTGTCGATAGGTCAAAATCATTTAACGCAATAAACGGCTTGTTGTCTTTTAAAAATATACCGCCTTGTACACCATAATTATCTATCGCTTCACTATTATAGTCGATAGTATTTCCGTCTAATTTAATGGAGTAACGGTACGTTTCACCGATAACAGTATACGTATCTTCTAACTGTTCATAGACAGATTCAGGTACTCCGGCACGTCTTACGACGTGAAAATTATCCGAAAGGTAAACTTCAGCAAGTGAATACGATCCAATTCCCCAAGAAACTGTTGGTTTATTACGCATCATACTAAATATTTCATGGTGCTGTTCTGTATAGTTTCTTCTCATCGTCAACTCATCGCCAGATTCTAACACATTTCTGCCACTCTTCTTAATGCCACCTGCAACTGCTAAGTATACTCTACCGCCACGCTCTGAACTGTGAAACGTCAGGACGTCACCGCGGTCTAAAATATACATACGGTTCGCTGACAATGTTTTAACGCCAACGGTAACGTCAAACAATGCGCCAGAAAAAGCGATGACTGTCGGTTCAGTAAACTGAATTTTTGCTGGTCGAATCACCATTTCGATTGTTTTTTCATCAACATCGTTACCGACAAGCTTATTTGCGATTTGTGGAGATAACTGATCGAGTGCATCAGACGAAGTAACAACTGTTGAAAGTAGTCCTTTATCTTGAATTATAATACTCATTATTTCACACCTACCACTTCTACAAGCTTTTCTATAACGATTTCTGACGGATCGACGACACTGAGTCGTTCCATTATTTTCGTTGGATAATATAAAAGATTTACAGTCGATTGAGTCATTACGATGTCATAAATTTCGTCGGATTTAACCGCGTTAAATCGTGTTAACATTGACTCTTTCTCTTCATCAGTAAATGCTTTGTCGCTTTGGTACGTCATTACGCACTCGCCATTTTCAAAAATCATAATACTCTCCTAACTTTCGCTATAAAATATTTCTAATTTTTGACTGATAAAATCAATCACACCGTCCATAATTAAACCGACAGTTACGACGCTTAATAGTATTCCAACTAAAACCACACTTAAAGCAATAAGTGTAATGTCGTTTTCATATAAATATGTACTAATATAAAATGATGCTATTACAATTACGATTAGCACAATAAGTAATATCAGCGTAAACATGATTCACCCCTAAACATGCAAGTTTACTTTAACCCACTCTCTCAAGCTGTTAATTAAGTAGATTTCTATTTTTTTCTCATGATAAATTTCAATGAATTCGTCTAACGTATAGTCGCGTATTTTAATCTTACCACTGTCGATTAAAAACTGCCTCATTACACCATTTAATAATCCATTTTCTCGTGGTGTATAATATCCGTCAGCTTCTTTAACAACAACGTTACCAATATTAAATTCTGTAATTCTATTTTTACTGTCATAATACAACGCAAACGGATAAGTTGTTGTCACATACTGACTTCTTACGGTTGTTTTATACTCTAAATAATCTGAGTCAGTCGATTCCATTTTTAATAGATTCGCATCAATTTCTTCTTTATCTTCTAGTAAGTCGTGTGTAATTTTTAAATCGTTATTATATTCGACACGCAACCTATAAATGCCAATATATAAATTGTTTTTCTCAATATAAGAGTGTAATGCACCTTCAAAATCAAACACATTCAATTTAAAATGATGAATTGCACCTTCTATCCGCTTCTTATGATAAGATAACCGCTTCACTTCACCGTTATCTAAACGCATCGTTTCAATTAGACTAAACATACGCTTGCTCTAAAAACTTAGATTTTGCAAGAATCTCTTTGTACTCACTCGTTTTATTAGAATTATACGTAATTCCGCCACCTGCTGCGTAAGTATACTCATTACCTTCGATAACAATCGTACGAATCGGTACGTTGACTACGACTGTTTCATCATCATGGAACATACCTATCGCACCGCAGTAGTAGCCACGTTTTGTCGATTCAAGTTCTTCGATGATTTTCATCGTCATTAGTTTTGGTGCCCCTGTAATCGATCCACATGGATATAATGAAGTGAATATCTCATTAAATGGTATATCTAGCAGCTTCCCTTCCACAGTTGACGTCATTTGGAAAACTGTGTTGTATTTTTCAATCGTAAATAATTTCGGTGCTTTCACCGTTCCAGGCGCTGACACTTTTGAAACGTCGTTTCTTAGTAGGTCGACAATCATGACGTTTTCTGCACGATCTTTTTTAGAGTTTCTTAAAAATTCGTAGTTCGCTTCATCTTCCGCATCTGTTTCTCCTCTTGGTGCTGTCCCTTTCATTGGACGCGTGCGAATTGTTCTGTCTCTATCGATTTCAAAAAATAACTCTGGAGAACAGCTGACAATTTGTAAATCGTCATGTTCAATATACGCCGTATACCCACCATTATTTTCTTTTGTTAACGTTTCATAAAGCGCATGCGCATCACCAGAAAACTCACCGTGCATTCTCGTCGTGTAGTTCACTTGATACGTGTGGCCATCACGAATATAGTCCCGTACCTTTTCGATATTATTTTCAATTTCTTCTTGAGTTTCAGCCATTTCATATTTTGAAATTACATAGTCGCCATTTTCTCTAGATGATAAAAACTCGTCACGTGAGACTGGTTTATCGTACACTGCTGCTAAAAATTCTTTTTGATTGTCATCATGTGACTCATATGTCACTGCAAAAATACCGTACTGGCCATTTTTCTGAGCTGTTTCTAGTTTATCGAGCGCTTCTTGAAGAGATATAGTTTCATCATATACAGCGACTGGGTCAATGAAATATAAATCTTCGACGACGCCATTTTTTGTAAAGTTCATATGTGCTTTCATTTAATATCTCTCCAATGCTATATTTATAAAATTGTTAATTTGTTCGTGTCCGTATTCTGAAAGAATGGATTCTGGGTGATATTGAACGCCAAAAATATCATATTCTTTATGGCGAATCGCCATAATTTCATCATCCGCAGTACCGACAATTAAAAACTCGTCGTTTTCACCTTTACAAACGAGTGAGTGATAACGTGTGATATCGATATTATTTTTGATATTGTTAAATATATATATTTCGTCGTGAGTTAACGTATATGTTTCACCATGAACCGGACGATTTAAGTGGCTCACTTCTCCACCTGTCATATGCCATAACATTTGATGACCTAAGCAAATGCCAAAAATAGGAATTTTACCCCAAACTTTTCTTAAAAAGTCAATCACTTCTGGTCGGTCTTTTGGATGAGATGGACCGGGCGAAACTACGACCCCTATAATACTTTTCTCATCTATGATATCATTGTTAAGTTCATGTGGTTGTTTTACGATTACATTTACATCTTTTTTGTTCGTTTGTAAATAGTGAACTAAGTTATAAGTAAATGAGTCGTAGTTATCAATCATTAGTAAGTTCATTTCAAAAATCCTCTGCAAATTAGTTATTCTTATATTTTATATGAAAATTTATTATATATAAAATATAAAGTTGCATTTGTATGATTTATATATTTGTATGGTTCCTATTCATAATTTAAACATTAAAGAAAGAAGGAAAAAATATGGGAAATAACTATACACGTCCAAAAATATGGACGAAAGATTTTATTATTATTTTATTCGCGAATTTCTTTATATTCTTGTCGTTCCAAATGACATTACCGACATTACCACTTTTCGTACAAGATCTTGGGTTAAATAATAAATACGTCGGACTTGTCGTTGGAATTTTTACATTTAGTGCCTTACTCATCCGCCCAGTCGCTGGCACTTGGCTCGACACAAAAGGTCGACGCTACGTATTTTACTCTGGTTTACTTATCTTTTTAGTTTCTACTTATTCATTAACAGTAAGTACAATGCTACTTTTATTACTTATCGTAAGAGTTGTTCAGGGAGTTGGCTGGGGGTACCTTACAACAGCTACAGGTACAATCGCTACTGACTTAGTGCCTCCAGAACGACGTGGAGAAGGTTTAGGTTTCTTCTCAATTAGCGGAAACATCGCACTCGCATTAGGACCTGCACTTGGACTATTTTTAGTCGATTACATTTCATTTAAATTATTATTCATCATCTGTGGAACGTTAATTCTTATTGCGTTTATATTAGCTACACAACTAAATTACGTAAAACCAAATAGAGAGACGTATGAAGATAATACTTACCACCGCTTTGACGTATTTGAAAAAACAGCATTGCCCGCATCATTTTTACTTATGTTTGTGACATTTACTTTTGGTGGTATCGCATCATTTTTACCAGCATATACGATTGAACTAGATTTCCCATCACATTCTGTTCAAATTTACTTTGTCGTTTACGCTTTAGCGTTACTATCGACACGTTTCTATGCTGGTCAGTTATTTGACCGCCACGGTATGGCAATTGTATTCATACCAGGAATAATGATGATTTTAACAGCGATGATTATGATGTTTACAATGACAGCACCAAAAACTTTATATATCGCAGCAATCTTTTATGGTTTAGGATTTGGATTTGTGCAACCCGCTCTCCAAGCGATGGCAGTGAATCGTGCAGCACCGAACCGACGCGGAATGGCCAATGCAACATTTTTCTCATTCTTTGACTTAGGTGTTGGACTCGGAGCATTAATATTTGGTATCGTCTCTGACTTTTTTGGATATTCATATATTTATTTAATTAGCGCGATCAGTATCATCGTAGCGTTTAGTATTTATTTATTATTCTTACTGACATTAAAAAAAGATAAATAAAATAAATTTATTTTAGATTTACGTTTATTAAATCTATTACGGGGAATACACTAACTATCAGATAATAATACTGGTATTTAAAAATTACATTTACTGTTTATTTTTTGAGATAAACTTTTGGAGGGAATTATTATGTTAGGTTGGTTATGGACATTAATCGTCGGTGGTATCCTTGGTTGGATCGCCGGAGCAATTATTAGTAAAGATATTCCAGGTGGTGTGATTGGTAACATCATCGCAGGTTTAGTTGGTGCGTCAATTGGTAACGCACTAGGCTTAGATATTGGACCAACAGTTGGCGGTATGAGTATCGTTGGTACATTACTTGGTGCAATTATCTTAATCTTAATTGTATCATTTATTTTTGGACGATTAAAAAAATCATAATATTTAAAAGAGAAAAACTCCGCAAGGCTAATGAATGGCCTCGCGGAGTTTTTATTTGCGATTAATGTGTGATGGTGGTACGATTTCGCTGGTTTTATATTGAACTAAAATATTGTGATTTTGTTAGATATCTTGTTTTATTTAATATATTCTGAGAATTTTGTAAATAAGCACCGAGCGATAGTTTCTTTTTATCATAAAAGATGAAAAAGTTTGTTTCTCAAGATTTATTTAACAAAAATTTCGTGGTTTTGTTAGATATCCGGTTTTATTTAACATAATTCGGTTCGCCGCCCCGATTTTTATTAATTATATTTTTTTATCTAACAAAAAAGAGGCCGGATCCCGAGTTTTTGTTAAATATCTTAATATATCTAACAAATTTCAGTCTCCACACCTCGTTTTTGTAAATAAGCTCCTACGTCACCGCTTCTTACCCTACAAGATAAAGCACCAGCCCAGCATTGCTTCTAGTCTTCTACTTCATCGTCTTCGTAGTTATATAAACTGCGATATAAAGCGATTGTCTTGATCGTGTGGTTGTCTGTTTCTAGTACAACCCACTTGTCTTCTTTCGTATCGACAACATCCCCTTCTACGATGTCGGGGGTAATGTTTTGGAGCCAGCCTCCGATTGTGTCGATGTCTTCGCTGTCCTCAAACTCGATACCAAACATTTCTTCTAAGTCTGAAAGCAACATTCTTCCATTTATATGGTAAACATTGTCTTCATGCTCAACTTTAATGATTTCTTCATCTTCATCTTCATCGAATTCGTCACGAATTTC
>DWXM01000062.1 GCA_019119225.1 Candidatus Nosocomiicoccus stercorigallinarum | reverse complement strand
TATTTAACTTTTCTTTAATACTCTCTTCACCAAGTTCTTCAATTGACGCATCAATTTCTTTTAATAAATTGTACGTGTTTTTATATTGCTCAGGGTGAATTGGAGTTTGATCTAACGGTTCTTCCCCCCCAACAATTCTTAAAAACCCAACAGCTTGCTCAAATGTTTTCGGGCCGAGCCTTTTTACTTTTTTAAGATCTGAGCGTTTCGTAATTCCTTCCGTTTCTCTAAACTCTACAATATTTCTTGAAATTGTTTTGTTTAAACCAGAAACATGTTCAAGCAATTTATAAGATGCTGTATTTACATCTACTCCTACTTGATTCACTGCTGTCTCTACTACAAAGTCGAGAGACTCATTTAAGAATTTTTGGTTAATATCATGTTGATACTGACCAACCCCTAATGATTTTGGATCAATTTTAACTAGCTCAGCAAGTGGATCTTGAATACGTCTCGCAATTGAAACTGCACTTCTTTCCTCCACTTCAAAGTTTGGGAATTCCTCACGAGCTAAATCCGATGCTGAATATACTGAAGCTCCTGCTTCATTGACAATAATAAATGGTATATCTAGTTCATGAGTTTTTAAGAAATTCGCAACGAACTCTTCAGTTTCTCTAGATGCAGTTCCGTTACCAATCGCGATTAAAGTCACACCATGCTGCTCGATAAGATCTTTAAAAATCGCTTCACTTTTCTCTGTATTTTTAGAGCTATGTGGATAAATCACATTCTTATCTAAAAATTTACCATTGCTATCGATGACCGCGAGTTTACATCCTGTTCTAAAAGCAGGATCCACCCCTAAAATTGTATGGTTTTTAAGCGGTGGCTGTAATAGTAAACTCTTTAAGTTCTCTTCAAAAATATTTACAGCATGAGTTTCTCCTTTTTTTGTAATATCATTTCTTACCTCACGCTCTAAACTTGGTAAAATAAGACGTTTTAAACTATCTTCAATCGTTTCTTTGATAAAGTCTTCAGATTCACTATTTTCTTTAACCTCTTGACGGTATAAGTAACTCGTTATTTTTTCATCATCGTGGTTAAAACTGATACGTAACACATTTTCTTTTTCCCCACGATTCATTGCTAGAATTCTATGTGATGGGATTGTTTTCACATGCTCACTATAGTCGTAATACATTTCGTAAATGCTTTCTTTATCATCATGGCCTTTTTTCTCAGTTGAAGCAATTTTTGAGTGATTGTTAATGACACTTAATATGTACATTCTATGTTGAGGGTTATCTGAAATAATTTCTGCAATAATATCTTTTGCGCCCTCAATTGCCTCTTTAACTGTCTTTACTTCATCAGTTATATAGTTTTCTGCTTCTTTTAATAATTCTTCCTCACTCGTTTCTTGTTTGTAAAGAAGGGTTGCTAAAGGCTCTAAACCTTTTCTTTTTGCTTCTGTCGCACGTGTTTTTTTCTTTTGTCTAAATGGACGGTATAAGTCTTCAACTCTTGCCTGAGATGTTTGGCGTAATATTTGATTTTTTAAGTCTTCTGTTAATAATCCTTGTTCATCGATTAGACGTATAACGTCCTCTTTTCTCTTTTCTAACTCTTCAAGATAATGGTATTCATCTGAAATTTCCTTAATAGAAACTTCATCGAGTCCACCCGTTTGCTCTTTTCTATAACGAGCGATAAAAGGAACTGTCGCATTATCTTTTAACATATTTAATACATTTTCAATATACTCATTTTTTATCTTTAACTTTTTTGATAACTCTTTGACTAATTGTTCGTTCATAATTTCCTCCTAAATAAGAAAACCTAATCAGGATTGATTAGGTTTCATTATCCGAATGCTTCACAGATTCTTTTAATTTTTTAAGTGCTGCACGTTGTAAACGTGAGACGTGCATTTGACTTAAGCCAACTTTTTCACCGGTCTCTTTTTGACTAAGCCCTTCTAAAAATGTATAACGAATAATCTGTTGTTCTCTTTCAGATAATATTGGCAATAGTTTTTCAATAAGCATACGTTCTTCGCTTAGCTCGTAGTTTTCGTCTTCATTACCCATTACATCAAGTAATGTAACTGAAGCCCCTTCGTTATCAGCATCAATCGTATAATCTACGCTAAGTGCATTATAACTTTGACCCATTTCCATTGCCTCTAACACTTCTTCTTCAGTCGAATCGATATAGTCCGCAATTTCTTTAACTGAAGGCGAGCGTCCTAATTTATTTGTCAATTCGTCAGTTGAACGTTTAATTTTAGGGCCTAATTCTTTAATACGCCTTGGAACATGTACACTCCATGTCTTATCACGTAAATACCGTTTAATTTCTCCAAGAACTGTAGGTACAAGAAATGCCTCAAATTTACGATCAAATGACAAATCAAATCTTCGAATCGCGCCTAAAAGTCCAATCATTCCGACTTGAACAAGATCTTCATGATGGGACTGTCCTTTTGAATAGCGATACGCTAAAGATTCGATAAGCTTTTCATAATGATATACTAGACGGGTCTGTGCTTCATCACTGCCAGTTTTTTGATATTCAGTGATTAAGCGATTAATCTCATCTCTTGAAAGCTCTTTTCTAGTTTGTGATTCCATCCTTATGCACCTGACCTTCGTCAATATACTTGACCATACTGATTGTCACGCCCTCAGAGCGTTTTACGTTCACATCATCCATCAGTGATTCAATCAGGAATAAACCGAGGCCTCCTTCTCTTAAAAAGCTTATTGAGTCCGTTTCTGTGTATGGTCCAATTTCTTCTTTTACTGTTTCATAGTCAAAACTCTTTCCTGAGTCTTGTACTATGATTTCTATTTTCTCTTTACTTACAGCAAATCCAATCGTTATTTCATTGTCAGTGTCTGAATATGCATGTTTTACTGCGTTAGTAACTGCTTCACTTACCGCTATTTTAGTATCTTCAATTTCTTCATACGACGCGCCTACACTATTTAATACACCTGATAATGTTAAACGTACAAGTCCAACATATTCTGGTTTTGAAGGGATCTTCATTTCTATATACTCATAATTTTTAGTCATTTGAATTAACTCCTGATTTTGTAATGTGAATTAAATCGTATAAACCTGTTATTTCAAACAGTTTCATAATACGTTCATTTGCACCGGATATTCTTAACTCTTTGTTGTATTTATTTAAGTCTTTTAATGTTCCAACAAAAAGACCAAGCCCTGTTGAATCCATATATGTAAGATTTGTTAAATCAACGTGTAAGTTATGAGTTCCCTCTGATACGATTGGACTAAGTACTTTTTTTAATTCTGGTGCTGTGTAAATATCGAGTTCTCCTCCGACTTGAACATAAAACACCTCAGGTTGTTCTCTTACTTCAATCTTAATATTCATAACAGTAACTCTACTCCATTCACAAAATATATATAGTATATAGATACCCTTATATGTCGAAGTTAAACGTTAACTTTTTGCTTTTATTAAAAGCATCGTTAAATCATCTTTTCTCGTTTGATCTTGCATACGAGTTAAATTTTCATATAAATACTGTACGATGTCTTGTGGATGCTTATCCCGATTATCTCTAATCATATATTTAACATCTTCCATGTCGATAAACGACCCGTCATGTTTTCTTAACTCAGACACTCCATCTGTATAAATAAAAATCATATCATTATCATTTAATTTTACTGTATCTTCATCGTATGAAACGTCTTGCATGACACCTAACACGAGACCTCTTGTGTTTAACGTCTCAAATACATCATCTTCATAACGATAAATAAAAGCTGGTTCATGCCCAGCGCTAGAATAGTTCAATTCAAAATTATTATAATCATACACACCATAAAACATCGTAATAAACATATTTTTATTGATATTCTTTTCAACTAAAGTATTAATTTTCTCTAATACTCGGTTCGGCCTATACGTCAGGTGTGATAACTCTAAAGAGAATTTCAACATTACCATCGCGATTGCTGCAGGAATCCCAGATCCTATTACATCTGCAACCGCAAGCCCTACTTTACCATCCTTTTTTTCTAAAATTGTAAAATAGTCACCATTCACTTTACCTGCAGCTACACTTATCGCACCAAGTTGTGTGTTTTCAATTGACGGTATATTTGACTTTAACATTGTCTGTTGAACACTCGCTGCAACCGCAAGTTCTTGGTCATGATGGTTAATTTGATTTAACATTGCACGATAATCCCGGTATGTAAATCCGAAAGATATCATCACTTCTTCTAATATTTCTAAAGATTTTTTGATTTCCTCACCGTCGTTAATATGTAAATGATTCAACATTTGAATATGTAAAGATACAATTTCCTCAGGAGAAGTGTCTATTTCAATGACATTTTGGCTAAATGTTTGTGCACGTGCAATTGCTTCATCGACAGCATCGTCATAAATAAACAGCTTTAATATCGTTTCGTATTCTTCTGTAAGCTTATCGATGTATGTCACGAAAACTCCTCCTCACTTTAGTGTTTAACATGATGTTTTTTACTTTTTTTATTCTTTTTAGGATTTTCTGATAGTCCTAAGCTAATGCTTAATGCAGCATCAACTTCTTTCATCTTTTCATTATCTAAATATGTAAGCTTTTCTTGTAACCTAGTTTTATCTATCGTTCGTATTTGCTCTAGAAGGATAACCGAGTCCGTTTTAAAATTGTACTTTTCAGCATTCACTTCTACATGTGTTGGGATTTTCGCTTTATCAATTTTTCCTGTAATCGCAGCGACTATTAAGGTTGGAGAGAATTTATTCCCAACATCGTTTTGAATAATAACAACAGGGCGTTTACCGCCCTGTTCAGAGCCTTGAACTGGAGAAAGATCAGCTAGGTATACTTCTCCACGTTTCATCTACTCACCATCTTTATCATTATTATTTAAATATTCATTTAGAAGTTCTTGGGAGTAGATTTGTTCCACCTCACATTCAAGATGAAAACCTTCTCTAGCGATTATTAAGTTCAATTCTGACATCTCAATGTAACCATCTTTCATAGATTGCATTAAATTTTCGTCTAACATATATGAACTCAAAACAACCATCTCCCTATAATACCCTCATTTTAACACATTTAGAATATTCATTTAATTTATTTTAAAATGTCATTCGAAATCGTTACCTGCTCTGACTCTTTATAAATACGTGGTAAACGTCTTGTCAGTAGACATGTTGATTCGTATGGTATTGTCCCAACATGTTCGCTAAACCGTTCGAGTGATTGCGGGCTATCATAGTCGTTATCGATAATAATTACTTCATCTCCAACTTTCGCATCGACTTCAATCATCGAGGCATCCATACATACCCTACCGACGATTGGATAATTTTCACCATTTACTTTAACCGCGTAACCAGAATGTTGTCTTAGTAAACCATCTCCATATCCAATAGGAATTGTTGAGATTTCTGTACTTTTATCAACAATATATGTCTCGTCGTAGCCAACAAAATCATTTTTCTCTAAATGATGTGAGTCGACAACATGAGTGATGAGTCTTAATGCAGGACTGAGTTTAATATTCGATTTTTCTTTTACCATTAAGCTTGGATAATATCCATATAAAGAAATCCCGATTCTTACTGCGTTTGTAAATTTCTCATCAAATAATAGTGCACCTGCTGAGTTTAAAGCGTGGATATATTTTGGTTGTTCGACTTGGTCGACGATTTCTTTAAACTTATCTAGTTCTTTTTGTGCACCGTAAGATGTTGATGATGCGAGTGCAAGATGAGAAAAAATGCCTTCATAAACAAAATGGTCAGAATCTTTAATCAACTGGATCATCTCTTTAATTTCTTTGACATTATCTGTACCATAACGGTTCATATGGCTATTCACCTTAATATGAATCCAGACGTTTTTATCGTATTCTTTGGTGTTGTTTTTTAATGCCGCTTCCAGCCATTTAGCGTTCGGTGCTGTAAGTGCAATTCTATGTTGAATGGCTTTATTAATATGTTCTGGATTTATAATGCCAAGTACGAGAATTTTTGATTTAATGCCATGCATACGTAACTCAATGGCTTCATCTAACGTACCGACAGCAAAAAAGTCGACGCCTTTTCCTTCTAGAAACTGACAAACTTTTTCTGCACCATGTCCATATGCATTCGATTTTACAACCGCGATAAATGTTTTACCATCATGTAACTGACTCATTTTTTCATAGTTTTGGTAAATACGGTCTAAATCGACTTCGACATAAGCGTCTCTAAAAAACCTATCTTCCATATTCCATCCCGTCCTTTAATCTATAATAATTACAGTTGCAGTCGCATACATTTTAGAATGTGATATTGAAATTAATGCAGAAGCCCCGTTAATGTAAGGTTTACCATTGTCCTCATTTAAAATTTCAATATGCTTAAAATTTAATTTACCTATACCTGTTCCAACTGCTTTTGCATATGCTTCTTTCCCTGCAAATCGTCCTGCTAAAAATTCTAACTTTCTTCTACTGCTTTTAATATTATTATAATTGGTAAATTCTATTTCGCTTAATATTCTGTTTGCGAGTCGGTCATTTTTATTTACCTTCTTTATACGGTCAATCTCAATAATATCTGTTCCGAGTCCTTTAATCATCTTCGTTCACCCTATTACGCTTTACTCTAACAATTTCTCTTATTTTACTTCTCAACTCATCTGCGCGTTTCTTTTCAAGTTCAGGGATATACGTGCCTCCTCCTGCCGTTGAAATTTCTATACCTTTTAGGCCGAAATGCTTCATAATCGGACCTTCAGTGACGTCGACATTTTGTATTCTAAACAGTGGAATAACGATATGCTTTTTGTTAAATATTCCGCTATTTACAATGAGTAAATCGTCAGTGACTTGAAACTCAAAGTATTTATAAAACAATCTCGGATAAAACAACATATTATATATTACCTCATATAAAAAGAAAACAACTGCGATACCAATGACGACAAACGCTGGTATTTTTATAAACGGAAAAAAGTAAATGAGCACAAGTCCTACAATAATAACTGTAAGTGAGATTACAGTTTTAAAAACGGCTTGTAGCCTCCAGTAATTAATCGCTTTTTTAGATACTTTCTCCATCAGCTACTCCCCTTTTTACATAGTCAAATATCTCGTTTGCATCTTTAATTTCTAGATGTTTAACTTCAACGACTTTTGGTGTAAAACCTGCTGCTGTTTTAACATCAATAGATCCAATATCTGCTCGATGTGTGAAAAAAGTTTGCGTAATTGAACTATCGATGATTTTACTTCGTTTAATAATGTAATGTTTTCTTATAAATGAAGACGTCGTTAACATATTTAAATCTCCATTATCAATCAACGTTCCACTATTTTTAGCTGAGTAAATCCCACTAATAACCGTTAGGATACAAAGTAATATACCGACAGCAAGTACAATATAAAATGGAATCATATAGTCTTTATAGTAAAGTAAACTGCATACTGCTGTGAAAATGATAAATAAAATAGCAAGTGTCACTTGGAAATATCGTCTATATGAACGTAATGGAACGTTTGGTTCTGGTCTTGTAATATTATATTCACTAAAATGCGTGTTTAAAAATTCGTAGCTCTCCTTTTGTTTTATCACTGGTGTTAAAATGACATCTCCACTATCCTCAACCTTAAAATCATTACTCGTGATTCCAACATTTAACGAGTGAATTTTTAACAATCGACTGATAAGTCCGCCTTCTTCAACAGAAATATTTTGAATACGATTCTTATTTACAGTAATTGTCTTTCTCTCAAGTAATCCATATTGA
This sequence comes from Candidatus Nosocomiicoccus stercorigallinarum, assembly GCA_019119225.1. Taxonomy (GTDB): domain Bacteria; phylum Bacillota; class Bacilli; order Staphylococcales; family Salinicoccaceae; genus Nosocomiicoccus; species Nosocomiicoccus stercorigallinarum. Next base: position 9,750 of record DWXM01000062.1, on the reverse strand, counting down.
ATAATAAAGTCATCATTATGCTTTGTAATTTTGTACCCATAATATCTGACGTACATAATGATTCCACCAACAATTACTCCAACAAATAGAAGTACAATTACAAATGCAACTATTATCGGAACGATGAAATAACCGACAATCCCTTGCATTGATTCAACCACATTAACAATGACTTTATCGAGACCGATATAACTAAGCCCCCCAAATAGTGCCGCTAAGAAAATACCGAGTCCTCCACTCGTTGCAATGAGAAGTAACATTTCGTTTGGAGAAATTTGAAATATGACTTGGCCTTCAGAAATTGCTTCCTCTACTTTTTCTTCAGCACCCTCATCAATTTCGTTTGTGTCAGTATGAATCGGTACCTCATCTTCTTTTTGTTTATATAAATATGTACGAATGGATTCTGCCATATCATATTTTACGCCAGGTAAAGTGATACTTTCTCCAGGGCTTTTTATGTGCACAACTGCAGCGTTAAAGATTCGCGCAATAATTGGTTGAGTAATATCGATACTTTGAATACGTTCGATACTTAATTCGCGCTCTTTTTTTACGAATAATCCTGATTTATAAATTACTTTGTCAGATTCTATCCAATATCGAATCGTCCAATCTTTAATAATTCCTGCGATGATTAAAAATATACTAAATAGGAGTAATAGTAACGCAAACATATTTTCTGATAAAAATCTGTAATCTAGCTTTCCTGTTAACAAGTTAAAAAATGTAATTAAAAATATATACCAGTAGTTTTTAAATACGTCTACAACTGTAATGAGATACGCTACTGGATGGAGTCTATGCATATTAGACATCGCTATCTACCTCTTTTAGACGTGTGATAATTTTATCTTTTAGATTTAATGCACGTGTTGTTTCAATTTCTGGTAAATTCACCGTGTATGCTGCGTTCGTTAACTCAATTTTTGCGAGGTTAAATCTCCTTGCAATAAATCCTGTTTTAACTTCAATGATTTGAACACGTTCAATTGGATATAACGCAGTAGTTATGTAGAAAAAACCTTTTTTAACGATTAAATAATCATCATGTACTCCGATCTTCGTAATTCTTGTATAGACTATCGGACGTAATATAACGAAAATCACAACATACATAATAATTAAACTAACAAAAATAATAATAGATAATTTAAAATAAAAACTAAAAAAATATGCAATTGCTATGTATATAGTAGGAATTAAAAACAATAGTAATCCATCTAACAATGCTCTAAGTTGCATATATGGTCGTAGGTTTTTATCTACCGACTCCATCGACTCACTCCTTTTCACTTATTATACATGACTTAATTTTTATAATAAATTAAAAAAAGCGCCAATCGGCGCTTCTATTATTTCATGAATTGTTTAAATGTTTTATTGTCAGAACGCTTTTTTCGACTTGTATTACGTTTATTCGGTTTACGTCGGTTGTTACGTTCATTCTTTTTACCGCGATTAAAATCTTTTCGTTTACCACTAGACTGCTTAGATGATGCACGTCTTGGTAATGGTTTTTCAAATGATAATTGAATTGCATCTTCTTCTTTATCATTCACATATTCGCTAACGAAAGCTGTAATAATATCTAACGGATCGAATGTTTCAACTAATTTTCTAGATAATTCGTATACTTCTTCGTCGATTTCTTTACCTTCATATTTTCTAACTTTGTCAATCATGACTTCTGCTTGTGCAGCTTTAACTTCTTCTTTAAATGGTGGTCTTAACGGACGAATTGTCTTACCTTTCGTCTCTTCGATTAAACGTAGATAGCCCATCTCAATTGGGTTAACAAATGTTAAAGCGACACCACTTTCCCCCGCACGTCCTGTACGACCAATACGATGCGTATAACTTTCTGCATCTTGTGGGATATCAAAGTTATATACATGTGTCACACCTGTAATATCTAGTCCACGTGCAGCAACATCTGTTGCAACTAAAATTTGAAGTGCATCATTTTTAAACTTTTTTAACACTTCCAGACGTTTTGACTGTGTAATATCACCGTGTAGTCCTTCTGCTAAATACCCTTTCGCAATTAATGCACTCGTTAACTCATCTACACGACGTTTCGTACGACCGAACACAATCGCAAGTTTTGGACGATGAACATCTAGAAAATCAACAAATACGTCGAGCTTTTCTAATTCTTTAACTATCGTATAGTATTCTTCAATCTGAGGATCTGATTGGTTATGATTCATCGTTTTTACGATTTTTGGTTGGTCCATAAACTTAGTGACAAGTTCTTGAATTGCTTTAGGCATTGTCGCACTGAATAATAATGTTTGACGGTCTTTTTCCGGCAAGCGACTCATAATAAATTCAACATCGTCGATAAAGCCCATGTTCATCATTTCATCTGCTTCATCAAGTACGAACTTCGTAATATGATTTAGTTTTAATGTTTTACGGTTAATATGGTCAATCACACGTCCCGGTGTTCCGACAATAATTTCAGGTTTTTTCTTTAACTCAGAAATTTGGCGATCAATAGATACTCCGCCGAATATGACAGACACTTTTAATTTTTTATATTTAGAAAAGTGTTTTAGTTGTTCACTAACTTGCATTGCAAGCTCTCTCGTCGGTGCTAAAATAAGTGCTTGAGTGCCGTGTCCACGTTTAACCTTTTCTACTATAGGAATTCCAAAAGCACCTGTTTTACCTGTTCCTGTTTGTGCTTGCCCTAAAATATCTTTACCCTCTAATGCGAGTGGAATACTTTCTTCTTGTATAGGAGTTGGTGTTTCAAACCCCATTTCTTCAAGTGCAAGTATTGTTTCGTTACTTACACCAAGTGATTCAAAAAATTTCAACTTTTAGTCTCCTTTGACTGTTTAACTATTATCTCTAAATGTATAACTACTTAATGCTATCACTTTAATTTGTATTATACAACAACTATTCACTGATCAGACGCTCGAGTTTCATCCCTCTCGATGCTTTTAACAAGATAACTGTGTCTTCATCTTTTAAATTATCAATCTTTTCTTTTAACTCATTGATATTGTTAAAATGATTTGTATTATCGCTTAACACCGTACTATTAATAGCTTTAGCTGCGTCACCATACGTAAATATGTGAGTGAAGTTATTGTCCTCATTAATATACTCACCAACTTCACGGTGTAAAACTTCGCTATAACTTCCAAGTTCTAGAATATCACCAAGTACGAGTATCTTTTTCTTATAGTTTAAATGTCTAACAGTATCGATTGCGCTTTTCATTGAAGATGGACTTGCGTTATACGCGTCATTTATAATAAGTGCACCAGTATCATCTACATGCTGTTCCATTCTCATATTCGTGATTGTAAGTCTCTGTAAACTTTCTTTTACACTTTTTTTATCAATATTGAAAGATTCACTAATCGCAATCGCAAAGCTTGCGTTTACCGCGTTATGTTTACCAAGTGATGGTATGTTATACGTTTCGCCTTGTAATGTAAATGTGACGCCTGACTGATTTTCTTTAATATCTTCGACAATTAAGTCGTTATCGTGAGTCATTCCTACAGTCACTTGTTCATAAGATGTGTTTTTATTTACAAGTTTTTTCAACTCATCATAATCATTTGAGTAGATAAATAACCCGTCTTCTTTTAAATCATCAACAATTTCATATTTTGCTTTTGCGATGTTTTCTCTAGATCCTAGTTTTTCAATATGAGACTCTCCAACATTAGTCAACACTGCGATATCTGGATTTGCAACTGACGATAAATAATGAATATCGCCTAAGCTGTCCATACCCATTTCTAAAATTAAAATATCCGTATCAGTCTTTGTGTTAAAGACGGTTAATGGGAGTCCAATTTCGTTATTATAATTACCAATTGTCTTTTGAACGTTAAAATGTGGTCTTAATACACATTCAACCATATCTTTAGTCGTTGTTTTTCCGTTAGATCCAGTAATTGCAATTACTTTTACATCTAATAACTTTAAATATTCTCTCGCAATATCTCCAAGTGCTTTTTCAACATCATCAACGATGATAAGTGGTGCATCGATATTTTCTTTTTCAGATAAAGAAACAACTGCACCTGATTCAATCGCATTTAAAATAAAGTTATGACCATCCACATTTTCACCGATGAATGGTGCAAACATATTATTTGTTTCAATTGTTCTCGTATCGATTGAAACTCCGGCAATATGAGTTTCTTCTATTTCTTTTGCTTTATCATTTAGCTTTCCGTTACAAAACTTTGAGATTTTTTTAATTGATAGTGATATCATATGATTCATTCCTATAATTTTATTAAAATACTGTTATAATTATTAATGGACGAATTGTCCCACATAATTAGATTACCATAGATTTAGGTGAAGCAATTGAGTCAAAAAAAGTATTCAAGACAAAACTTTAATATACTGACACGTATCGATTGGACACTTATTTTTATCATTCTCATTCTCGCTACGATTAGTATTTTGACTATTAAAAGTGCAATGACAAGCGAACAATATACGACTAACTTTGCTGAAAGACAGATACTCTTTTACTTGTTCGGTTTCTTTATTGCATTTGTTTTAATGGTGATTCCATTCCATTTTTACAAAGACTACATATGGGGAATTTATGCATTCGGAGTACTTAGCTTACTCTTTTTACACTTTTCTCCTTTTGAAAGTTTAACACCGATTATTAACGGTGCAAAGAGTTGGTATCAATTTGGGTTCTTTAGTATACAACCTTCAGAATTTATGAAGATTATTTACATTATGGCCCTTGCATACGTAATTAGTCAGCACAATAAATATAAAATCGATGATGAGTTATCTTTAGATGTAAAATTAATCGGTAAAATGATTGTCGTTTCGATTCTTCCGATGGTTTTAACATTGTGGCAAAACGACCTAGGTACAACCCTTGTAATGCTTGCAATATTTTTTGGTATGGTACTTGTTTCCGGTATTAGTTGGTGGCTAATTTTACCAGTCGTATTTATCGTAAGTACAGTTGGTATATCGCTAATATTAGGAATTATATATCGTCCAGATCTCATCGATAAGCTCGGTGTCCATGCGTATCAATTTGACAGAATTTACTCATGGCTGCAACCTGAAAAATACCTTTCAGATAGTGGTTTCCAATTAATGAACTCTCTAATTTCTATTGGTTCTGGAGGAGTTACTGGCCGTGGCTATATGGATGGAATTATTTACATTCCTGAAAACCATACAGACTTTATATTTACAATTGTCGGTGAAGAATTCGGATTTATTGGCACAACGCTAGTTATAATCGTATTATTTGCATTACTTTTAAGATTATTTAAAATATCATTACTGACACACGATAGTTTCGGTGGATATTTCATCGTTGGATTTTTAACGTTATTATTTTTCCATATCTTCCAAAATATTGGAATGACGATTCAAGTTGTTCCAATTACAGGTATTCCACTTCCTTTCTTAAGTTACGGTGGTAGTGGTCTATGGGCGAACATGGTTGGTATTGGAATTGTATTGAGTATTTACTTCTATGAAGTGTCTGGAAATAAAGAGACTCGTTTTAAGAAATAAAAAACGCAAGCAAAAGCTTGCGTTTCTTTAAATATTATTTTCGTTTAACTTTAGTTGTTCAACGTTAGAAATACGATTCATAATCTCAAGTCTTGAAGGGGCAACGGACACCTTGATGCCAAGTTCTTTCAATACTCGAACCGCATCTTTTAGTTTAGATTTGTCATTTTGCTTCATAATGACACTCCCTTACTTCGAGTTAATTATAATTATACAGACCTAGGAGTAATATTACTATAGTATTTCAAAAAAACTTTTTTACATATTTGTCACAACTAAATGAGAATAAGATGAGAGGAGATTTAACATTGGATATATTACTCACATCGCGTAATTTTTTACAATCTATTGCTGATTTTTTTACATCACTGCCTTATGCAGCGATTTTTACATTTATAATTTTACTCATTAACTTTCTACTCGCGATTGGTATGATTTTTTGGGAACGTAAAAGTGCACAAAGTGTTTGGGCCTGGCTACTCGTATTATTTTTCTTACCAATTATAGGCTTTATATTATACGTTCTCTTTGGACGCACGATATACAATAAAGAAATTTTCAAAGTAACAGAAAAAGATAAAATCGGTCTTGAATCACTTGTCACTGAACAGCTAGAAGATATAAAAATGGATAAACTGACGCTTCCTACACCACAAGCGAAAAAGCACCGTAAACTCGTTCATATGTTACTCAACAATAATCAGTCATTCTTAACATCGAACAACAAAGTTGATACATTTTATGAAACGAGAGAATTTTTTGATCAAATGCTTCGAGACATTGAAAATGCACAAGATCATATCCATTTTCAGTTTTATATTTTTAAATTAGATTCTCTTGGCCAGAAGTTTTATGACGCGCTCGTTAAAAAACAAAAAGAAGGCGTCGATGTTAAAATATTATATGACGACATTGGATCTCGTTCATTAAAACTTAAAAACTTTAAAGAACTTCGTGAATACGGTGGTAAAGTAGAAGCGTTTTTCCCAAGTCGACTCGCATTAATTAACCCACGTATGAATAATAGAAACCACCGTAAAAATGTCATCATCGATGGTAAAATCGGATATACTGGTGGAACAAATGTCGGTGAAGAGTATATAGGACTTAGTAAAAAGTTTGGCTACTGGAGAGACACACATATCCGCGTGCAAGGTAACGCAGTAAAGTCTCTTCAATTAAGATTTATGCTCGACTGGAACTCACACGCAACGCGCGATAACTTATCACATCATCCGCGCTATTTCCCTGAAATACCAGTCATCGGAGATACGGCAATGCAAATTGCAGCGAGTGGTCCTGACGAAGATTGGCAACAAATTAAATACGGATATATTAAGATGATTAACTCTGCAAAAAAATCAATTTACATTCAGTCACCATACTTTATACCAGACTCTTCCATGATGGAAGCAATTAAAATTGCACTACTCTCTGGAATCGAAGTTAATATAATGATTCCCCCATTTCCAGACCATCCATTCGTATACTGGGGAACATATCATAACGTTGGTGAACTTGCGATGATTGGTGCGAATGTATACATTTACGAACGCGGATTCTTGCACCAAAAAGTGGTGATTATCGATGACGAAGTCGTGTCCATTGGATCTTGTAACATGGACAACCGTAGTTACGCGTTAAACTTTGAAGTTAACGCATTTATATTTGATGAAAAAGAAGCGATTCAAAATAGATTACAATTTGAAAAAGACGCATTATATTCTAAAATATTATCGCCTGAAGTTTATAATTCAAGAAGTAAATGGATTAAATTTAAAGAAGGTATCGCAAACTTAATTGCACCGATACTATAATTAAAAACTCCCGATTTAGTAATTAACTAAATCGGGAGTTTTGTATTATTTACGTTTCTTATTTGGTTTAACTTTTGCACCTTGACGTTTTCTTTCTTTTTCAGCTTGTTCTTTATAGTGTGCTTCTAAAATTGGTGCCATTTCTTCATCGACTTTTTTACGATAATATAAGTTACCAATAATTGTTTGAAGAACTAAAAACGCACCACCAACTGCCCAGTATAATGGTAAAGCTGAAGGTGAAATGAATGAAATCCATAGAATCATCAGTGGTGAGATAAACATAAATAATCTCATTTGTTTTTGTTGTTCTTCAGGTAAGAACATCATTGAAACATAAGCTTGTAGTGCGTAAACTAAAACCGCAATCGCGATCATAATAAAACTACGCTCTGTTAAGTCCATCCATAAGAAATCTGGGTATTTTGTAATACCACCTGGTGATGGGTATTTTAAAGCGAAGAATAATGCCATAACGATTGGCATTTGAATTAGGATCGGTAAACACCCGACGTTTAGCGGGTTAATATCATGCTTTTTGTATAATTCCATCATCTCTTGTTGCACAGCCATTTTTTCTTCTTGTGTTGTTGCAACTTTCATACGGTGCTGAATATCTTCCATTTCAGGCTTAACGATTTTCATTTTTTCACGCATCATCATTTGGTTTTTATATGTTTTCATCATAAATGGAAAGATGATTAAACGAACAATGAGTGTTAAAACAATAATCGCTAGACCGTAGTTATGGTTTAAATTATCACCGAGCCAATGAAGTAAGTTATCCATTGGTTGAACAAATGTATTAAAGAAAAAACCATCTCTGTTTTCAGGCTCAGAATAGTCACATCCTGCTAAAAACAAGACGAGGCCCATCGTTAACGGAAATAGCCATTTTTTAGCCATAATTTCACCTCTAATTTTATATACAAGAGTGATTGTATCACATTTAACATTACATTTACAGAGTAAATATAACGTGTTTACTTACTCAATGTCTATAAAATGATTAATTGGGCCACCTTTTTTTCCAATGTCTAAACTATTTTGTAATCCTAACGTGACGTAGCGTTTTGCTTTTCTAAATGCGTCCTCTAAACTATTCCCTTTTGCAATCTCAGCAGTAATCACTGCAGAGAAAGTACTGCCGCTTCCACGTTTACTTTTCGTATCAACAATTTCTTCAGTCAGCGTTAGCGAATTATTTTTTGTAAATAGATAATCACATGCTTTACCTGTAATATTACTGTCATTAATAATAACCGCTTTTACTCCAATTTCTCGTAAGAAAATTTTAGCTGCAGTATCGATATCTTTTTCTGACTGAATATCAATTCCTGTAAATGATTCTGCTTCTTTAAGATTCGGTGTAACCACTGCTGCATGGTGGAGAAGCTCGTTCGTAACTATGGCTGTCGCTTCTTGAGATAAAATTCTCTCACCATCTCTAGAAAAGATATACGGATCGACAACGAACGGAATATGGTAGTTTTTTACATACTTCGTGATAGTTTCAATCATATGAATACTTGTAATCATTCCAGATTTCATTGTAAATGGTATCGAATCTTCAAAAATACTCTTCAATTGTTTTTCTAAAAAGTCATCTGGGATATCTAAAATTTCTTGAATCCCTTGAGAGTTTTGAGCAGTCAAACTTGTAATTGCTGACATACCATAAACATTTAAATTTTGAAATGTTTTTAAATCTGCATTAACACCTGAACCGCCTGTTGGGTCATAACCAGATATTGTAAGTGCTACTGGTAAAGTCATAATAATTCTCCTCTATTTTACAAAGTGCGTCTTAATAATGGACTCTAAAACGACTGGAAGTTCTTTAAATGCACTTGGCTTTAAAATTCTTTCTGTTACCTTATGCGCATCTTTACCAATCGGTCCGCAATTTAGTACGGGTGCGGAAATTTCTTTTATATCATCAAATGGTATCATATACGTCGTATTAAATGTTGGTGTGTTGTGGCTGAACACTTGGTCACTTTCGTAACTCGTATCATATTTTACATAACTTAAATCACATATACCATTAAAAAAGTGTATGCGTTCAACATCACGATTTAAAGTCGCACTCGTATCTTTAATTGTTTCAATGATATCTGTGACGATTTTATCTTCAGAACTATTTGTTGCTGGATAATACGGTGGTGTAAAGAATGTGACGACTGCCGGGGCAATATGACGCATAGACATCATAATTTTGTCGACCGCTTCAATACATTGTAAATGATCGTCTTGATTTTTTTCGACACTATTTAATAGTTCGTTTACTTTATCTCTACCGTGAGTGTCGATTGCTTGTTCAATTAACTCTTCATATTTTAGTGTGTTGATTGTTATTTTGTCATCTTTATATATACCGTCATCAAAC